>PAFA01000006.1 GCA_002700845.1 Phycisphaerae bacterium
CTTGAGTATCCAAGACATTCGTGGCTGGGGCACCGGTGGCTCGCCAGATAGGCACCAAATCCTGCAACCCAGAATGCACCAAGACCTGAACCTCGGGATCGCACAACAATGACCACACCGGATCAAGGGGAGCACCCTGAATGGGGTCAATCAAAACCACGCGTTCAGGCGTTGCCAACTGAACCAAGCAAATCTTGGGGATGTACGACTCTTCACCAATAAATTCGGTGTCATACGCAACTTCCCGTGCCTCGCGGGCTTCGGTGCAAAAGGCTTCAACTTCAGCCAAAGTGGTCAACACTTCAGCCGGGGACGAAGGAATACGATCATGTTTGGGCAATTGACGAGGCGCTGCTTTCCCCTCCCCGACCGCCTGATTTGCCGTTGCGCGACGACGTCCGCGACCACCCTGGCCAAGAGATTTTTTGAGACGAGGTCCGGAGTTGTTTGAAAGATTGCTCATGGAAGAGAGGAAGAATACCTCTCAACTGGCATCTGATTCCAGTGTGCTGTTGATGGAAAGATCAATTGCTGAACCCACCAGAGCCAGGAGTTCACGTTCTTCCGCTTGCACCACTCCATCCGCCTCAACAAACGCCACCGCCAGCTCACCAAGCTGCGTTGCCGATTTGGAATCCAGACGAGACAAGCGAGCCAGTGCTTCGTCAAGTTCTCGGACACTTGGCGATGGACCATTCACATCAAATCCGAAACCAAGCAATGTGCTTTGCTGCTGAGAGAGTTCAGACTGCGTCACGGGATCGCCAGGATGCCCAGATTCAGCCAGGCCACGAAGCAACACATTGATGGGCCCACGAAGCTGAACCGGGCTGCGGTTCCGCTTTGGATCAGCATGACCGCGGAAACGCCGATCCAACCGACCAATCAACATTCGACCGGTGGCGGCTTCGAGCAGGGTGACCCCGCCGTCACGACCAATCATGGCCAAGATCGCTTGACGAATGCGGTGGTATTGACTTTCCGAAAGACCCGCCATGACGGGCAATGCATGCTCCAGAAACGGCAACCGATCTTGAACCTGCAATCTGGACATGCGTGGAAGAAGCCTTGACGATTCTTCAGCCACTTGTCCAAGTCCACGATCAGCAAGTGTCTTAAGAGAGATCTCTGGTGGGTCCTGATCTTCAAGGGCCAAGATGGCAAACACACTGGCCACAGCCCCGAGCAGGTCATCCGCCGCATCTCCAACCGCATCCTGAACGCGAGATGTTGTGGCTTGGGCGGCTGCCACCGCGGCATGACCAACAAATCCGGCCGCCCCGGGGGCCGCAGAGGATGCTGGCTGCTTACGGCGTGACTCCAATTGGATATCAGGCTCAGGAGGTAACTTCCCCGAAGTCCACTGTCCTCCGGGATCAATCGCGTTGACACGCTTTTGGATCGGGGGATGGGTGGCAAACAAACTCGATACCCCGCGGCCAAAGAACATATGGCTCGACTCCGCAGCGTTCTTGTGCTTGACTTCGCTGCCAAGATCACCCAGACGACGGAGGGCGTTGGCAATACCGGAAGGATTTCGGGTGTATTGCACCGCAGAAGCATCAGCCAAATACTCACGCTGACGAGACACCATGGCCTTCAACAGACTG
Source organism: Phycisphaerae bacterium (assembly GCA_002700845.1). GTDB lineage: Bacteria > Planctomycetota > Phycisphaerae > Phycisphaerales > SM1A02 > UBA8653. The sequence continues at coordinate 1,611 of PAFA01000006.1, forward strand.
CCAAAGAACGCGCCAAGCCCCCCCACCACGACCAATGCAAGCCCAGGCAACACCAGAGCCAGCCCTCCCGCATCTTCTTTTTTCCGAGCCAGGGCCGCGGAATGAAATCCGATGCGAATAATGGTCCATCCCAAATACACCAACGCCATCAAGCCAAAGATCAAGCCCATCAAGCGAATATTGAGTCGCATGTCACCATGCTTGATATGACTGAACTCGTGGGCAACCACACCCTGAAGCTCATCGCGAGGCAATCGGCGCATGCAACCTTCAGTAAAGCCAAAGACTGCATCCTCGGGACGTAAGCCAGCCGCGAATGCATTAATTTGCATCTCGTCGTCCATGACATAAACCGGTGGGGCCGGAACACCACTGGCCAATGCCATTTCTTCAACCACATTCAGCAATCGACGCTCTGCGGGATCTCGAGTGCTGGGCGGCAACAGTCGCCCCCCCATACCTTCGGCAACCACACGCCCGCCACCCCGCAATTGCAACAAGCGAAACCCAGAGGCCAGGACCACCACCGCGCCAATCACTCCGCCCACGAGGAGTCCCTGTTGGATCTCACCATTGATAAAAAATGGGATGGACAATGCAAAGACAACCAACATCACCGCCACCGAGAACATGGCAACCAGCCACCCGGTGTTGCGGCGTGCGTCGTCTTGACGCTCAAAGAAATTCGTAGCGCTGGACATCAGATTTGGGCTTCAATCAGCCACCAAAGTTCACTTTCGGTGCACTTCGAGCCGAAGCATCATCAACCTCAAAAAGGCTGGCTTCCTGAAAACCAAGCAGACCGGAAATCAAAACGGCGGGGAATGTTTCTCGAGCGGTGTTGAATACGGTGACCGCATCATTGAACGCTTGGCGAGCAAATGACACTTTGTTTTCCGTGCTCGTCAGTTCCTCTTGAACCGCCATCATGTTCTGGTTGGCTTTGAGATCTGGGTACGCCTCAGCCACTGCCATCAATCGGCCCAAGACGCCACCAAGTCCTGCTTCCGCCGAAGCCAGGCCAGCCATCGCGCCTGAATCCCCAGGGGCCGCTGCGGCGGCTTGCATCGCACCCATGGCTTGGTTTCTGGCCGCAATCACCGCCTCCAGAGTGTCACGCTCGTGGCTCATGTACCCCTTGGCGGTTTCCACCAAATTCGGGATCAGGTCATAACGGCGTTGCAGTTGTACCTCAATTTGGGCAAAAGCATTTCGGAATCGATTTCTCTTACCGATCAGGCCGTTGTAAAGCGCGATCGCCCAAAAGGCCAGCAGCAGCAATGAACCCACAAAAAAGGCAATTACGATCATGATGAGACCATTCATGGTTGCAAGGTATCGGAGATTTCAGAACGTGGCATGTCCTAAGCCCTAGCCGTGCGGAAATGCATGGGTGCTTCTCTCAGGCGTTGGTGGAATCATTTGGTGACGCTCGATCTCCCAGACGCAGGACAATCTCGTCAATTTCACCCTGAGCCACCCCCAACGCTTCAGCCAGACTTTCGGCAGACTCTCCTTGGGAAAGTCCCTCACGGACCGCAACTTCAACCGGATCACTCTCGATATCGGTGGTACTTACTCCCGAAAGACTGCTGTCGTGGGCAGGATCATGCAACTCGGCCCTACGAATCAAACGATCAAGGCGACGGGACGCTTGCTCAGCGTCACGAAGTAAAACTTCGATTCGATCGGGATGGACCGGACGAGGGATGGGAGCAGGAGCTGGGGTTGCGGTGGGAGGCACGGGGGTAGCGGTGGGTTTCCGGAACGCAACAACCACAAATGCCGCAGTCGCTCCTCCGGCGATTCCAGCCACCAACGCAATCAGCAACAGCAGGGCATCTGTCATAGGTTCTTTTCAATCGGCTCGATCGAGGGTTTATCATCCCTCAACCTTGACCAAACGTGATGACAAATCTGGCCGAATCCCTCTGCTGGGATCATTTGAAGCCCGTATGCGGCGATTAGGCTCCAATAATGAGGGCTGGCTGGTTGCGGTTTCAGGTGGGCCAGATTCCTTTGCCCTCCTTGATTTGGCCTTCCGATCCACACAACGTACACCGCGCTCGCTGCAAGCCATCACCGTTCAACATCATCTTCGCCCTGAGGCTGAAGATGAACTTCGAACCGTGCAAAGATGGTGCAACGAGCGTGAAGTCCCACACTTAAGGCACGATCTGGCCGCCCCGCCCACCCCTGCCGCCGCCCGCCGCGCACGTTACGAAGCCTTACGCACCGCGGCACTTCAACATGGACTTCCGAGCATTTTGTTGGGGCACCATGCCGACGACCAAGTGGAGTCCATCTTGCTCGCACTGGTGCGCGGAGCTGGCCCTCGAGGATTGGCCGGAATGAAAGACCGTCGAAGCCTCGGTCAAGGTGTCCAGATTCTTCGTCCTTTCCTTGAGACGCCAGGCCATGCACTGCGTTCTCATGCCGAAGAGCAAAATCTTCCGTTTCATGATGAACCAGGAAATCTCGATCCTAAGAACGCTCGCGGTCGAATTCGAACTGTGATTCGACCAGAGCTTGAGGCACTCCGAGATGGCTGCGGCATGGCCATGGTGAACAACGGAGCATTGATGCGGGCTGCTGACCGTGCGCTTCACGCACGGGCCAATCATTTGGCCAACAACACCGACCGAAAAATTTGGAGCGCTGCCTCAGAAGGTCTACGCCTGGCCGCCCTTGGTCTTCGTGCTCCAAACACCACGAATGTGCAGCTTCGTCCACTTTGTTTGGCGATCGCAGACGAAGAGAAACGCCCACGGATTTTCGCTGTACACGGAGGCGTCATGGAACTGACCTCACGAGAATTGGTGGGGCCAAAAGTAACTTAACCCCCGAGGAACGCTCGGCCGTTCATGTACGGCTGCAATGCTTCTGGAATCCTGATTCGACCATCAGCCTGTTGATGGATCTCCAGAATAGGAATCAACAGCCGAGGGCTTGCCGCCACCGTGTTGTTCAGTGCGTAGGGGAATCGAATCTTGCCTTCGGTGTCTCGGTAACGAAGGTTCAAACGCCGCGTTTGAAAATCAGACAAACGTGACGCCGAGTGGGTTTCACCCCAATCACCGGAAGGTCGACCTTCTGCATCCAATTCTCCGCGACCAGGCATCCAGCACTCGATGTCGGTCATGGCTTCATTTTTTTGCCCAAGATCTCCAGTGCAGCAATCCAGCAAACGATAGGGCAACTCCAATGCCTGCAAGAAGCCTTCGACAAAGCCCATCATTTTTTTGTGCCAAGCTTGATGCTCTTCGGCGTCGGCGGCGTGGATGACCACTTGTTCCACCTTGTCGAATTGGTGAATCCGATACAGTCCGGCGGTATCCCGCCCAGCCGCACCGGCCTCACGCCGAAAGCACGTTGAGCGAGTGGTGGCCGTAACGGGCAATTGATTCAGGTCCAAGATCTCATCGGCATACACCCCCATGAGTCCGACTTCGCCGGTTCCGGTGAGGAACATGTCGTGTCCACCCCCCCGTTCTTTCTCAGCCACGTGATACGCCTGCTCACGACCACCAGGAAAGAAGCCGGTCCCCACCATGCATTCTTCTCGAACAATGACCGGGACACTCATTGGAGTAAAGCCGTGGGTCTCGGTCATCATCTCAAGAGCCATACGCAATACCGCTTCGTGCAAGCGCATGCCATCACCCTTTAAGACGTAATGGCGACTTCCCGACATTTTGACACCACGGGCAAAGTCGACCAAATCGTGCTGCTCAATCAGCTCAAGATGAGTTTTCGGCGCAAAACCACGTTGTGAGGCAAAAGATTGGCCTGGTTCAAAACCCAATGACCAACGGCGGCGTTCAACATTGGCTGACGCGTCTGGACCAACCACCACGTCTGCTGCCGGTGGCTGCGGAATGGTCAGCAGGAATTCTTCCAAGATCGGTTCGATTTCAGCTATGGCCGTCTCTGCCTGCTGCACTCTTCTTTTGAGAGCTGCTGGCTGCGCTTCAAGTGTTGCCAACTCTTGTTCGAGTGCGGGCCTCTCTTCGTCGGATGCTTTTTTAAGCGCACCTTTCAGTTGCCCCATTCGTGGTCCGGTTTCTTTGGCCAACTTCTTTTGTTCCGCACGTGCCTGCTCCATTTCCGAAAGCAATGCACGCTTCTTGGCATCAAGTTCCAACAATTCATCAATCTGAACTGCTGTGCCCTTGGCTTCTGCGCCTTTACGGAAGTGTTCAGGGTCATTTCGCAACGCTTTGAGATCGATCATGCATCGGCTCCGGGGCGGCGCCATGATGGCGGGGCGGCCCAGCCCAATTTGGCCGCCAAAGTGGCCCCAAAGGGGCGTTCAGGGTGACGAAGAAAACGAAGGGTTCGAAAATGCGGCCCCACCTCTACACGGTCGCCCGCTTCAAGTTGACCCGCCAATTGTCCATCTTCCACCAACGACGACCCTTCGTTCGCATGGTGCACTGTAAATGCCACACTTGCTTCAGCGGGAAGTACCAATGGACGCCAAGCCAATGAGTGGGCCGCCAGAGGAACCAAGATGGTTGCTTCCAATCCCGGGGCCACGATGGGGCCACCAGCACTTGCGGCGTGAGCTGTCGAACCCGCGCTGGTTGCCACAATCAGACCATCTCCCAAGAATCGTGGGATGCCACCTCCATCAACTTCACCTTCCAGTTCAATCGCCCGGAATGGCTGACCGGCGGCCAACACCAAATCATTTACCGCACAGCCACTGGCTGCTTCTTGGCCACCGCGCAACACTCGCCAACGCAGCGCGTGGCGACTTTCAATATTCAATGCCCCCGCTCGAATGGCATCCAGATGCGTGGAAAGTTCATCCACCTCAAAGGCCGCCAAAAATCCAAGACGGCCACCAGATACACCCAAAATGCGGGAGACTCCCCCGGTATCAAGTACACGACGAGCCACCCGCATGATCGTTCCATCGCCACCGACCGCAACGACAATGTCAGCTTGGCCGGCTTCCCCAACCGATCGTTCGGGAACACTTGCTCCAAGTGTGGCGCGCACATTTGCAGCCACGCTTTTGTCGCAGCCTTCGCCGATCACCAGTTCAAAGGAGGGGGACGTCATGGGAATCCATCATCGTACCGAAGCGCGGATCTTGATTCCCGTCCCAATCAAGACACAAGACCCTGCGTTAAACGCATAAATGCGGTTTCGAGGTCAATTCGCTCCGCGGAGAGTCCGCGAACTCGCACCCCAGCGGTCACCAGTCGAGCATTGATGCCGGCGGCATCCAAACTGGTCTCGGATTCGAGGTGGACGACTACACGGTCTTTTGTGCCCTCCGCCACCGCTACGGAACGAACGCCTTCGAGTGACCCCAGAATGGTCAGGGCCGTATCCACCCCGCCGTCCAGTTCACATTCCAAGCGTGTTCCCGATCGCGCGGCATCCAGCGCCGCCTGAACTGATCCGGCAAACACCAATTTTCCGCGTTCTAAAATGCCAACCGACGTGCACAATTCGGCCAGTTCATGAAGAATATGGGAAGAGATCAAAATGGTCTTTCCCAACTCACGAAGTGTACGAAGCAATTCTCGCATTTCGACCCGCGCCCTAGGGTCCAAACCAGATGCGGGCTCATCAAGCAGAAGCACCTCGGGATCATGCAAGAGCACCCGAGCCACGGCCAGTCGCTGGCTCATACCCCGAGATAGACCTGAAATTGGGGCGTCGGCTTTGCCACCAAGATCTGTTAGCGCAAGTGCATCATCGACCACCTGTGAACGACGAGGACCAACGATCCCGTAGCAGCTGGCAAAGAACTGCAAATACTCCCGAACCAACATGTCGTCATAAGCGCCCAAGAAATCAGGCACGTAACCAATCAATGGTCTGATCTGCGCATTTTGCCAACCGACCGTAAATCCGCAGACTCGGGCTTCACCGGAGCTTGGTTTCAGCAATGTGGCCAAAATTTTGATGGTGGTTGTCTTGCCCGCACCATTGGGACCAATAAAGCCAAAGCACTCTCCAGCTTCAACCTTCAGGTTCAAATCGTCGAGCGCGACCAGTGAGCCATACCGCCGAGAAAGATGATGGGTCTCGAGAATGGCCACGGGATCACTGCTCCTTCACAGGCAACGGGAGAAAAGCTCGTACGAATACCGTACCTGATGAGGTGGATTCGTCTTCATCTACAAGAGGACCGCCCGGAGCAGGAACATCTTCAATGAAGCCCACCACCAAAAGTCCTGGTGAACCCAGTCGAAGACCTCCCCCCAGCCGTCTTGTAACACCGAGTGTCTTTGGCACGGTTGACATGGGGATATCACCAGGATTCAACCATGGTGTTGGATGGGCGAGAGGCCAAACCGCAGCATCAAGCAAGCGGTTCCGAAGACTCATTTTGACTTGTGGGTTTTGACCGAAATCTCCGCGGAACGTCTCGCGAGGACGCCAGCCGCGGTCTTCAAGGGTTTCATCAAGCTGCGTCCAACTTCGGGCAAAATCTTCTTGGCTGAGATCAAGGGGAACACCAGGTGCCCAACCACCTTCGGCGGCAATATTGGCCTCAAATGCCACCATTGGGAGTCGACCGGGGTCGATGAACCCTGAAATATCTTCGCCAGCAATTGCAAGTCGCCGACGTGGGGTGGACTCATTGACCACCGCAATGAGTCGGACTTGTTGTAACGGCGCAGGAAAAGAATGCACCAACACACCTTGAGCTTTGGTCACGAGGTCAATGGAAGCGACGGGATCTGATTTGAATCGCACCACTCCCCAAGTTTCATTCGGTAGAAGTGATCCCGTCCAACGCAACGGAACCGGTACCCCACGGGTAGGAAGCGACCACTCGTCGGGGCCAGACTCAACAATTCGCCGATCCGGAAATCGCAACGTCTCACCATTGGGCGCCCATGGACGGATCGCGCCATTCGGCCGTGCGACTTCTACGCGACCAAAACCGCCGGATTGCACCTGACCAAATCCAAGCACTTGGTGGGCTTCGTCGTAAGTTTGATCAAGGACCGTGAAGTGTCGAAGTTGAATGCCGCCGGAACCGGGACGGCCAACCAACAACAACATCAACATTACTCCGAGGAGTGAACAAGCAGCTGCGAAAGGCCACACCATGTTCGATCGACCTTTGGCCCGCCCCCACAACGCGAGTCCGGGGCCAAGCAACAGCGCATACAGCGGCACGAAAATGGCGACATTGGTGATGGTTGAGTTCTCACTCTCCTCAATTAACATCGATTCGATGTCGCGATCTTCAAAAAGGGCAGAATCATCCCGAAGGCTTAGACGATCCGAAGGATCGCTCGCATCAAATGCGACCCGAGAGATTGGATCACCAGCCAACATGAAGAGGTCACTGAAAAAAGTGGCGTCTGGCCAAATCTTCATTTGGTTGTTTGATTCCGTAACTCGTGGCAATTGAATCGGCACACCAAGCCAATCCACTCGACCTCGCCCAAATCCACGGCCCACCACGAGTGGAACTTCGGAGACATACATTTTGCCGACCCATGGAAAGGCGGCGGCGCCTCGGTCCAGAACCTCAACACCCCGCTTCCGATCGGCCAACAAAGGCAGAGCATTGCTTGGGCTCAGAACTTGACGAAGTTGAGACAAGTCCAGGGTTCGTCGAACCGGGGAGAGGCCACACAACATGGGCTCAATCGATTGCCAGCCAGTCTCGGTGCCATACACAACCAAGTGCCCACCCTCACGGACCCAACGTTGGACCGCAGACCAACGCACACTGCCCAGAGCGGCCGGCAATCCTTCCGCTGGCAAAACCAACACATCTACCGCGTCCAGTGCACGCCAATCTGACGGAATTTTATTCACATCTGCAAGTGACTTTGGCTCCACACGTGAAGAGAAACCACGCACCCGCGGATCTGGATCACGAAGCTGGGCAAGACCATTTGGGATGGGGCCCACGCACACCACCACAGTCTCGGAAACAGGGATTCGTGCCGGAAGTGGCGCGACATGCCGAACACTGATGCCATTGTCCTCAACCAACACCGCCACCTCAACGGCCTCGCGGCGAGGCAACGTTAAAACCGTCACCTCAACGTTCGTTGTCGGCGGAACCCCGATGGCCTTGATGCTGTGCAACACGTCCCCATCGGGCGTCACGCCCAGACCAATGACACGAACGTCTCTGGGCGTTCCGTTCGCGCTCAACTGGACCTTGACCGGAACCCAACCATCCTTCCGGACAGCACCGGCCAGCCCCACATCGACAATTTGATCTTGGGCCCACGCAACATCTGCAGTCCCCAGCAGGGACACCAGAACAAACCGCAGAACCGTCACGAATCGACTCATAAATCAAGTTTAGATTGCTGAGCGGTCTGAAGTCAGATGCTCCTTGAACCGATCCCTTGGTTTATGGACAGCAATTTGATTCCCATCTTGGCCGCCCTACTGATTGGCCTTTTGGCATTTCAGGAATTGATTCGCCGCATCGATCGCGGTCGGGTCCGCAGCGCCAAAATCGCCATTCTCAGGCGAGGACCGGTGATTCTTCGAGTTCAAGACCTCGGGCAACCCGACGCAAGAAAAGACAAAAGTCCCTTCAATCCGTCTTAACGGACCAACCCTGATCAGGCTCCCGTTGAAGAAGAGGCCAACAGGCCTCCATGACTGCCCCTACACCCTCACCGGTCGCCGATGAACCGAGAATCACGGTGGTTTCCATGGCTTTGCCCAGAGCCATGCGAAGCTCGTTCACCATGGCCGAACGCAAATCTTCCGGGATCAGATCGGCTTTGTTGAGAAACAGGATGCGTGGACGGTTGGACAACTCAACGTCAAATGCCTGAAGCTCGCCCAAAATGGTGCGATGGGCCTCCGCCGCGTTGCCGCCTGGCGGGTCGAGATCAACCACATGAATCAACACCCTTGTGCGCGAAACATGTCGAAGGAAATCATGCCCCAAGCCCGCACCGTCGGCAGCACCTTCGATGAGTCCTGGAATATCGGCAACAACAATGCGCCGATCCCCCGCCAGCGTGGCTACACCGAGGTGAGGACTGAGCGTGGTAAACGGGTAATCAGCAATGCGAGGATCTGCAGAAGTGGCTTGAGCCAGAAAGGTACTTTTTCCCGCGTTGGGAAGGCCCACCAATCCGCAGTCGGCAATCAACTGCAATTCCAAATCAAGATCACACTCTTCACCAAGTTCACCAGGTGTGCATTCGGTGGGTGCCTGATTGGTCGCCGAGACAAAATTCAAATTCCCCAGACCACCTTTACCACCCTTGGCTGCTTCGAAGCGTTGTCCCGCCTCGACCAAGTCAATCAACTGGACGCCTTGGTCATCCCGAACGATGGTCCCAACCGGAACCGGCACTTCCAGATCTTCTGCGGAAGACCCAAAGCAATCGCGCCCGCCGCCATGGGTGCCATGGGTACCACGAAGATGTGGACGATGCATCAAGTGCGAGAATTCATTGAGAGAAGCATCAGCAACCAGCCACACCGAACCACCACGTCCACCATCGCCACCATCCGGCCCCCCCTTAGGGACAAATTTTTCACGGCGCATTGACGACGAACCATCACCGCCTCGACCGGCCCGACAGAAAATCTTGACTCGATCAGCAAACATGATTGGAAGTGGATTTGACCAAGATCAAAGGTGAGCCAGAACCAAATGTCCCAACGTGCTTTGAATCTCGATCGAGGATTTGATTAGTTTGCGGCAGAGCCGGCAGCGGTGAACGCTTGAACACCTTCGTCAGAAGGAACCAGGTCGATGTAACGACCACGGAAGCGGACCGTGCCATCGCACACGGCGTAGAGGGTGTTGTCCTTGCCCATACGGACGAGATGCCCTGGGTGGAATTTGGTCCCGCACTGACGCACGATGATGCTTCCGGATTGAGCGACTTGCCCGCCGTAGAGCTTGATGCCACGGAACTGCGGGTTGGAGTCGCGACCGTTTTGTGTAGAGCCTTGACCCTTCTTATGTGCCACAGCAAATCCTCCAGCGACTGTTGATCAGCCGAATGCACAATCGTAAACGAGATCGAACCCATTGTCCAGCCTTGAACGCAGGCTGAGCGTTTGTAATTTTGGGCCAAAGCCGAGTGGAATACTCAGCGAATCACCCATTCTGAGGCCATCAGGGCAGCTGGTGTGGCCAATCGGCCTTCGAGGTCACCATCCACCATGAATTTCAAGTGAAGTGATTTTCGAAGGATGATTGCCTCGCCAGTGACGGGATGAAACTCACGGGCGGTCTCGCCAGAAAGCCCCGCGATAAAGATGCTGACTTCGTTGGCACGGTCATTTTGGACCGGCCACACGGCCAAGCCATCCCGAGCATATTCCTGCCCTTGACGAAGATCCCCAATGATTTCGTCCTGAGTTTCGAGCAGAGGGTTGCCCTGAAGCGCTCGAATGGATTCGTTGACCCGACCGGGAACGCCGACGCCAGCCTTACTGATCACGCCAGTATCGCTGAAGAGCGTCATATCAGGCACCCAAATTTGGTCACGCCCAGAGCTGTTTTGGACCTGATACGTCATGTACCAATACATCCGGCCATCGGCAGGATCTCGGAAAAGGCGAAGGACACCAGAAGTGCAATTCAACTCCCAGGCCGTTGGAACCGGCTTTGGAACGGGGTATGCCGCCGCAGGCTCAACACCCACAACCAACATGGAGGTACACATCAAGACAAAGGCGGAAAGAACTGACTTCAATGGCATTCGAAGACTCCCTTGAGGGGGTCTACTGTACCCAAAATCCCCCGCTTGCCCCGCATCCAAGGCCAGATCTTTCTATGACCGATCCGATTCATCCCCGATCCCCTGATTCCCGCGAAATGGACGCGGCTCTAGGGCGACTTCTGGCCCCACCGGGCTCGTCTCAACCCGCTCCTTCAACGGTGCGGAACCTCAAAGTCAGTCTTCGAGAAGAACGGGGTCAACTTTGGTGTGCCGGGCCCTACGGGGCGCCTGAAGGCGCGGTCCTTGCCCTCCCCCGACCGGGAAAAATTGAGATGCTTTTAACCACTCCTCTGGGGCCAGCAGATAACCCTCAACCGACCGGGCTCTGCCTCCAGGCGGCACTAGCGGCGGGCCGTAAAAGCCGCAACCACCTGACTCAGCTTGTGCATCTTCCCGAAGCGGTTGGTACCGCCGAAGCCGCAAAGTTCGCTGGAATGGAATGGTTGGCCGAACTCCAATTCCTGCGAACACCCTCTGTACCCGAACCGATGGATACCCCCAGTGGGAACCCTCAAAACAAACGGTGCATTGAATGGTGTCTCTGCGAGAAGATGGGTCGTAAAGATCTTCAGGACTTGTTGCTGCAAACCTACGTCGACGCGAAGGATTGCCCGGGTCTCCGCGGACGCCGAGAGCCAAAAGATATTTTGATCGGACATGAAGCCTCTGGCATCAACCATCACTGGGTGGCCGCCCAAATGAACAACGAATGCATTGGCGTTCTGTTGCTGGCCGAATCTCCAGAGCGTCATTTGTTGCAGGTTTTGTACGTGGGCATTGTGCCGAAGCACCGTGGAAAATCACTGGGGCAACACTTCATGAAATATGCCTATGACAAAGCCATTGCCCAAAAATTGCCTTTGTCACTCCACGTTGATCGGCAGAACACACCTGCCCTCAAGCTGTACCACAGGTTTGGCCTTCAAGCACGTGAATCACGTGTTGCATGGATTGCAGACATTCGCAAACCGAACCCGTCAACGCGCCCAAATACTTGACGTTTGGGGAATTTGAATGAACTTACAAAGCAAACCTCAAACCCACGCGGCAACATGGCGTGACTTATCCACATCTGTTGCCCCATCCACCAGCTTCGTGCAGATCAAGTGTGGAATTTTTATTACCAATTGCAACACACAGTGTTAGATCCACAAACCACTGCTTTTGTCTTGAACAGCGGTTGCAGCAATGAAGAGATTCGGTAAAGTTCCGCACCTCGACATGGATTGGTCGAGTTCGACTGGATCGGTTTGAATGAGATGCTCAACTGAGTCAATTTCATTCAGAGTTCTTTCCCTTCTGTATCAGGCATGGCTGCCCATTGACACCGCTCATCGGTGACCTGGCTCCCACCTGTTCACCAATTAGGCGTCTTCCTTTCGGCCAGCCCTACACAGGCTGGTGCACTATTCCTGCGTCCTCTTCGAGTCTTTGGGGACCCAGATCATTTGCCCCCCTTCTTCCACCAAGGAGCCCTCGATGTCGCAAGCCCCAGGAATCAGCCACACCGAACATGGGGCCGCCATCCTGGGAACATTGCGTAGAGAACTTGGCGAGACGAAGTACGACCGTTGGCTTGGCAACGCCAGCGCTATCGTTCAAACAACCGAAGGTGACGACAATCATCAGACGGTTGTGATCGAGGTTGAAAACGCCTTTGCGGCCCGATGGGTTGAAACAAAGTTCATTCCCGAATTGCGTACGGCTTGCAAGGGACTCCGCAGTGAACGGACTCCCCCTTGGCGCATTTGTGTTCGACAAAATGTCGAAGAACACAACAACGAAGGTGAAGGGGCAACCGCCCAAAAGTCATCGGATTTCCAGGAACGCGACCACGGAGCAGCCGGGCATGATTCTGCCGAGACCATCGGGACCGACCCTTCGTCAAATTCAAACCGGATGGGAACCGGGCCCAGCTCCGAATGGACACCACAACGCTTAGCCACACCACAACGGCAACCCAACCGAGCCAATGCTGGCCGTATGGCTGCTTACCGGCAGCTCGAGCACTTTGTGGAAGGGCCCAGCAACCAACTGGCCTATCGATCGGTGTGTCGGCTGCTTGAAGATCCACAGCACGCTTCACCCATGTCACCATTGTTCCTGCATGGTGATTGCGGTGTTGGCAAAACACATTTGCTCCAGGGTGCGGTTCGTGCGGCTTCGACGCAGTTCAGCCGCGTCCGCTACTACTCCGCCGAACAATTCACAAACGAATACATCCGGGCCGTACGCGAGCACGACCTCGAACGATTCCGCCAACAACTTCGCACCTTGGATCTTCTGGCGATTGACGATGTTCACTTCTTCTCCCACAAAGAAGGCACGCAAAATGAGTTCCTCCACATGCTGGACGCTTGTCTGTTGCATGGCACAAAACTGCTGTTGGCCGGTGATGGGCACCCCAACCGATTCAAGGCCTTCTCCCGTGCACTAAGTTCACGCTGCGTTTCAGGCATGGTGGTTCACATTGAATCACCTGATGTGAACACACGTCTGGCCATCGTGAATCACTTGGCAAGCCGCCGCGGTTTACGTCTTGAGCCCGCGGCCGCCACGCTGGTGGTCGAACGAACCCTTGGAACGGTTCGAGAACTTGAAGGTGCACTGACACGCCTCGATGCGATGTCACGCTTGGAAAACTCCGGGGATGTCATTGGACTGCAATTGGTCACCCGAACACTTGGTGCCGCGGCTACCCCCCGACCCGTGCGGCCAGCCGACGTGGTGAATGCCGTCTGCGAAGCTTTAAACATCCCCCGGCACGAATTGCTGGGCAACAGTCGCCATCGACGCATCACCCTTGCCCGAGGTGTTTCGGCTTATCTGCTTCGAGACCTCACAACATTGTCTTGGCCCGAGATTGCTCATCAACTGGGCCGAGAGCGGCACTCCACAGTGCACGGCGCGGCCAAGCGCATCACCAAGGCTCTCGAGCTTGACGAATCCACCCAAGCCCTCCCAGAACAGGGCGAAGTCCCAATGCGACTCCTGATCGATCGCGTTCGGCGCAACGCGCTTCAGGCTGAACGTCGATGAGCAATGCCATTCCACTGGCACAACCAAGCCTGACCGATCTGGAACGTCAAGCGGTTCTGGAAGTCTTACATTCGCCCTTCTTGGCTTGCGGACCTCGGGCCGAAACATTTTCCCATTCAATTGCCGAACTCTGCTCACGATCAAGTGGGATCCCATGCTCATCAGGAACCGCAGGACTAACCTTGGTCCTAGCCGCACTCGGTATCGGCGCCGGAGATCGCGTGGTGGTTCCTGCGTTCGGTTTCGTCGCGATGGCCAATGCCGTTTGGTCTCTTGGCGCAACTCCACTCTTTGCAGACTGTGACCCACGCACTTTGAATGTGGAACTCGAATCTGTAGCAAAGCTGCTTGAACACAAGCCTCGAGCAGTGCTGGCCGCAGAAACCTTTGGTAATCCCGCAGGCATGCCTGAACTAGAAGCACTGTGTGCTGCTCATGAAATCCCACTTATCGAGGATGCATGCGAAGGACTCGGCGGACGCATCGCCGGCCGATCGATCGGCGGATTTGGCCGAGCGTCCGTTTTTGGGTTTTACCCCAACAAACAGATCACCACTGGCGAAGGTGGCGTGATTGTGACCGATGACACCAGACTGGCCGAACGCTGCCGATCTTTGGCCAACCATGGTCGAGGTGAGGATGGAGCAACGTTCGTTCGTCCGGGTTGGAACTTCAGACTTGATGAAATGTCAGCCGCCCTGGGAATCGCCCAACTGTCGCGGTTGTCCGAAATTCTTGATCGACGGGAAGCTGTGGCCGCGCAGTACACCGCCCGTCTGTCCGGGAACGTTGATCTGATCCTTCCGAGCGTAGAACAAGGTTGCCGCCCGTCATGGTTCGCTTACTGCGTACGGCTTACCGGGCGCTGGAATGCCACAGTTCGTGACGAGGTGATCGAGGCTATGGCTGGGCATGACATCTCGTGCGCCAGGTACTTCCCTTCCATCCCCAAGACACCAGCCTGGCAAGGACGATGTGAACCGAAAGCCTGCCACACTCCGGTCGCCGACTCGATCTCCAACCGAACCATCGCGCTTCCTTTCTTTGCTGATCTCTCAACCAGTGATGTTGACATCGTGTGCCAGTCACTGGAACTGATGATCGAACGAGCAACATTTCGGCATCGGTCCTCATCCAACAACCAAGTCGACGGATTCGATCAAGCCTAAAGAAAGGCCAAGGGATTAGCGGCCGATCAACAAGAGCTGTTCCATCAGTTCATCGGTCGTCGTAATCACTCGGGATGCCGCGCTGTACCCGGTTTGGGCCAAAATCATGTCAATGAATTCTTGTGACAAGTCCACATTAGACAGTTCCAATGAACCACCAAGAAGTCGACCGTTCCCGAAGTCCAGCGGTTTTCCGACCAAAGGCTCGCCAGAGTTGGGACCGACACCAAAGTAACCACCGCCTTGATCAACCAGCCCACCGTTGTTCGAGAATCGGGCCAAAGCAATGGCTCCAAGTTCACGAGTGAGTCCGTTGGTAAAAGCACCAAGAATGGTTCCGTCTTCGGCGACCGACCAATTGGCAAGTGTTCCCAAAGATGAACCGTCTTGACTCACTGCGGCAAGCGAACTGACCGACGAAGCAAACGCCGAAAGTTCCCCCTGCTGATCTCCACCGAAGTCGATGGTTATATCCAATGGTGAGTCTGCACCATTGTCACGAACAATCGAGAGGGCATTGCCATCGACAAAATCCAAACGTCCTTCGCTGTCGAATGTCAATGTACCGGACCCGACCACACGACCAAGCGTGTCATTGTCGTCCGTTTCAGAGAGCCAGGCCCAAGTCGATCCTCCGTTTGGATCAGTGGACTGCAGGACCATGGTCATATCAATGGTAAGCGGTGCTCCCAGCGAGTCATACACGACAAAAGAGGTTCGTACAGACTCGCCGGTGGCTTCCGCTGTATCACTGAACAAGAAGGGCTGGGTGGCCCCGGTTCCGTTGTTCGACACCGTGAAGTCACTGGATTCCAAATCAAGAGCTTGGGCTGTACCGTCATTGCTGGTCACCACAAATCCACCGGTTGTTGGGTCCAACGTGACACCACCAGCCAAACCATCCTCACTGGTGAGACCAAGAGTTGATTCGAGCCAATTCATAAAGTCACCAATGGTTGCGCCGGTGGCATCAGCCGTTGAACTGCTTGAGCTGGATGTGAATTGGAACGTGTGGGTCCCCAAATCCTGACCTGCTTTTTCGATACCAGCAATGGTGATGATCGGCCCTGGCTCACCACCTTCAAGGGCGATGGCAGACGAACCTGAACCATCGTCCATGTAAATGGTGCTTCCCGGCACGGTCAGGTCAAAAGTCTCATCAATTGGAGTCCCCAACAGTACATCTGAGTACAGACCGGAACCGGTGGCTACGGCACCCGTTGTTGCCACTTCGCCATCAGCATCAAGATTGCCATTGAACTCGACTTGATTGGTTGCTTCGGCCAAGGTGAGCGTGCCAACCGGAATGGTTAATGGCGCGAGCTCTCCAGCTTGGACTTGGAAATTTTCGTCGACTCCGAAGCCCTGAATGCGGCCACCATTGATACTGACCAACTCGTTGTTTTGGTTCAGTTCAAACGCACCTGAGCGGCTGTACAAACGCTCACCAGCGAGGTCGACGATAAAGAAGCCGTCACCTTCAATGGCAACATCGGTAGCCCGTCCGGTCACGCTAATCGCGCCCGACGAAAAGTTCTTTTGCGTTCCACCAACACCAACTCCGAGGCCAACTTGGCTGGGGTTCGTACCCCCAGTAAATGATCCGGGAGCAGTTCCAACCCCAAGCGTTCTTGTGAACTGGCTGCTAAAAAGCATCCGGCTGCTCTTAAAGGCAGTGGTGTTGACGTTGGCAATATTGTTACCAATGGCATCAAGGCGTTGCGAGTTCACTGAGAGGGCCGAGAGACCGGTGTAGAGCGAGGTGGTAGATGGCATCGTTGCTTCCTGCAGAGATGAATTGGAATCAGTTCAACATTCAAATGATGTATTGCAAATCACGTGCCAGACTTATCCAAAGCCA
>PAFA01000007.1 GCA_002700845.1 Phycisphaerae bacterium
GCCGATCGGGTCCGCGAAGAGACCGCCCGCACCGGCGAGTCTCTGGCGGCGGCGATCGTGCGGATGGGCTTCGCGAACGGTCTGGCCCTCGCCGAAGCCCTCGGCGCGGCCTTCCACATGGAAGTGGTGGACCTGCAAGAGACCGTGCCCACCCGCGCGGCGCTCGACGCCCTGCCCCGAAAAATTGTCTTCACCCAGTCCTGCGCGCCGTTCGGCAAACTGGAATCGGGCGCGACGCTGATCGCCATTGACAATCCGGCCGATCTGGACGCCCAAGAAACCATCCGGTTCCACGCGGGCGGACACGTTGAATTTCGGGTCGCCCCCGAAGATGAAATTCGCGCGTTCCAGCGCCGACACTACGGGGTGGCCGGTGACACGCTCGAAGCCCTCGGTGAAGACGACGAAGTGGTCATCGATGGTGGGGACTCCGCGCTCGCGGACTCCGACGACGCCGCCCGCGACGCGAGCGTGGTGCGCTTGGTCAACACCATCTTGCTGGAAGGCATCCGCGAACGCGCGACCGACATCCACATCGAGCCCTACGAAGACCGCCTGGTCATTCGATATCGCATTGATGGCGTGCTCGGGCAACCGGGTGTCGACCCGATGGTGCACCGCTTCCGCCACGCCATCACCAGCCGCCTGAAAATCATGGCGAGCCTCGAAATCAGCGAAAAAAGAAGGCCCCAAGACGGCCGTATGACCTTCAAACACGATGGTTCCGAATTCGATTTGCGGGTGTCGATTATTCCGATGCTGCACGGCGAAGGCGTGGTCCTCCGGGTGCTTGACAAGTCCGCCGCGATGTTCAAACTCGAAGAACTCGGAATGGACGACGTCTCCATTGCGCCGTGGGACGCCGCCATCAAAAAACCGCACGGCATTTTGCTGGTGACCGGGCCCACCGGGTCGGGGAAGTCAACGACGCTCTACGCCTCACTCGCCCGGATCGTCACCGACGAGATCAAATGCATCACCGTCGAAGACCCGGTCGAATACCACGTTGAAGGCGTGAATCAAATCCCCGTGCACCGCCGGGTGGGACTGGACTTTGCTTCGGGGCTTCGGGCCATTCTGCGGCACGATCCCGACGTGGTGATGATCGGAGAAATCCGCGACCGAGAAACCGCCGAAGCCGCGGTCCAAGCGTCGCTGACCGGGCACTTGGTCTTCTCAACCCTGCACACCAATTCCGCGGTGGGCGCTCCACCGCGTCTTCTGGACATGGGGGTCGAGCCCTTTTTGGTGGCCTCCAGTTTGGAAGCGGTCCTCGCCCAGCGGCTGGTACGCCGGCTCTGTCCCGCGTGCCGCAAGCCAACCGGCCATCCCGAAGCCCCATACGAAGCCGGCGGATGCCGAGAATGTCGCGACACCGGGTACCGCGGCCGTCACGGGGTCTATGAACTGCTGGACGTGGACGAAGACCTTCGCACCCACATCATGGCCCGGGCCGGAGCGGGAGAATTGGCCACCCAAGCCGCCCAAAAAGGGATGCGAACCCTCGCCGAACACGGCCAAATGCTGGCCAGAGCCGGGATCACGTCGGCCGCCGAGATTGCACGAGTCACCGCAGGGTGATCTCGGGGCCCACTGGGAGCCCAAATGGGATGGATCTGGCCCCAGGGCATCCTTTATATAAATGTCATCAAATGCAGCGGAAGGGCCGCTCTCCCTTGACGCTCCGAGCCCAATCCGGGACACTGTTCCATCACTTCGGAGTTCCTGAAGTGCCTATTTGGAGGATTCGTCCATGGCTGTTCGTGGCGGAAGCAATATCGGGCTCATCATCTCGAACATCATGTTCGCACTCGCGTTTATCGCTGCCCTTGTGGTTGTGATCAATGTCGATTCGAAGAAAGAGCTCGCCCGAAAGGGGGAGCAAACGGCCAAGGCAACCCTGGCGGAGTTCATTGGTGACAACGCCATCAAGGACAATGCTCCCGGATACGACGCGGCCAACGCCAAAGGGGTTCCGGTCATCGTCCATTTGTCCGGCGAAATTGACACCCTCAAGCGTCTGATCGGCACCACCACCGCCGACGAACAACGCATCCGCACCGACCTCGGCTTCGAGAGCGGCTCCATCATGGAAATCAAAGGCCGGATGGAAAATCAGCTCGGGGCCCTGAGTTCCGACAACGACGCCTTGGTGAATCGCGTGGCTGAGCAGGACGCCACCATTGAAGCCTTGCGTGACGAACTCGACGCCCTTGAAGACGACCACAAGGATTCCCTTGCCCGCGTTCGTCGCGACGTTGAGGCCTACCGCGACCAGGCCGACTCTTACGGCCAAAACGTGGACCGCACCATCAAGCGTCTCGAAGATTCCCGCAGCGCCCTCGAGCAAGATCACCGCTCCGAGCGTCGCCGTCTGCAAGAAGACATCGACCGCATTGGACAGGAAAACCAAGTGCTTTCCGAGCGCAACCGCGACTACGAAGGCAAGTTTGCTTCGACCCGCCTTCGCGCCACCACCCCGGAATTGCTCATCGACGGCCAAATCGTTGAAACCGAACCCAAGACCGGCAGCGTCTACATCGATCTTGGTGAAGACGATCGACTGATCCTTGGTATGCGGTTCCAAGTCTTTGACTCGGCCGAAGCCATCACCGTCTCTGACGATGGCACCACCTCAGGCTCCAAAGCCGTGATCGAAGTTGTCCGCGTGGGCGCCAACACCTCCACGGGCAAAATCATCAGCAGCGTGCCCGGACGTCCCATCCAACGTGGCGACGCCCTCATCAACGCCGTGTACGACCCGAACCGCCGCTTCACCTTCATGGTGCACGGCATTTTCGACGTCGACCAAGATGGCCGTGCCACTGAAGCCGAAGCCAACTACCTCCGCTCCCGCATCCGCGCGTGGGGTGGCGAAGTGATCGACGGTGACACCTTGCCCGGAGACACCGACTACCTCGTGCTTGGCGAGCAGCCCATCCGGCCTTTGCTCCCCAACGCGAATGCGTCGCAGGCCCAACTCGATACCTACCTGAAGCAACGTGGCGCTTTTGACCGCTACGACGAGCTGTTCGAACAAGCCACGGCGGCCTCCATCCCCGTGCTTAATGCGAACCGCTTCTTCTTGCTCATCGGCCAAACGGACCGCTGAGTTCAGATGGCGGGAACCGCCCGCGGCCCCATTGCCTACGCTCAGTACGCTGCCCTTCGGGCCGCCGCACTTGCGGTACGCGCTGGGGATGAAGCCACCGCACTGGGCTTGGCGGGAGATGTGGGTCGCCTGATCGGGCAACTCCCCCGCAACCAGCATCGAACCGTCACGCATTTGGCCCAAGCATTTCCCGAGATGCCTTTGGCCGATCTGGAAGCGCTGGGTCGCGATTCGTTCGCCCACCTCGCGCGTTTGGTGACCGTCGATACGTTGTCGATGACCCATCGCATCCGCCGGGAGACATGGGAAGAACGCATCAATACCGAAGACGTGCCGGAAGGCTTGGATGCACGCCTGCGTGAAGACGGCCCCAGCATCATGATCACCGGGCACTGCGGGGTTTGGGAGGTCTTGTCCCATTGGCTGGCCATGATCGACTTGCCCGTCCACGCACTCGCCCGGCCCATTGACAACCAATACATCGACCGCTGGCTTCGCCGGGAACGTGAAGCCTCCGGGACCCGCATCATTGTGAAGTGGGGCAGCGGTGACCGCATGCAAGAACTGATGCAAGAGAGCGCCCGGTTGGGATTTGTGGCCGACCAAAACGCGGGCGGCAAAGGGCTCTTTGTGCCGTTCTTCGGGCGCTTGGCCTCCACGTACAAATCCATTGGGTTCTTGGCTCGGCGGTTCAATGCCCCGGTTGTGGCCGGCATTGCCCTGCGGGACTCCAACACCAGGCTCGCGTACCGCATCCGCATCTCGGATGTGATCGAACCCTCCGACTGGGCCGACGTGCCCAATCCCGACTTCTACTTGGCCGCACGCATCCAGCGAGCGCTTGAGAAATTGATCTTGATGGCTCCCGACCAGCACATGTGGGTGCACCAACGCTGGAAATCCCGACCCAGGTTTGAACGGGAAGACCGGGCCTTCCCCGAGCGTTTGCTCGAAAAATTACGGCTCCTGCCTTGGCTGGATGAAAAAGATGTTCAACAGATCGTGGACGCTCGTGGACGACCAACTGCCCCCGCTGGTGTGCCGGGATTAGACTGAACACCATGGGACGCCAGTACCAAGTCATCGCGAAGCACTCCGAAGGGGCCACCTTGGAACCCATGGGGACGCGATCCAAAATCGCTGACGATCTGGGCACCATGAACATCCACCCCCAGACGCCCGAGGGCTCGGTTCTTTACGGACCGGGAGTCACCATCGAGCCCATGGAAATGGATGGCGAAGTGCAGCAAATGATGCTGACCCATGTGGAATCCGAAATCGCATGGTTCGTCACCGAACGCATCTTGCGCACGTTCCCTTGGAAGCTGCGCGACTTGGAAGATGGCCGCGAAATCGCGCTCATGCCAGATTGATCCCATGCGAATCATGCTCACCAACGATGACGGCATCGACGCCCCAGGGTTGCGGGCGTTGCTGTCGGTGCTCGAACGCCATGGCGAAGTCACGGTGATTGCGCCCGCCGATGGACAATCGGCCACCAGCCACAGTTTGTCGTTCTCGCGACCACTGTTGACCAGCGAGCAAGAGATCCCCGGTCACGGAAAACACCTCGCCGTGGCGGGTCGCCCCGCCGACTGCACCCGGCTTGGCCTACGCAATTTGTTTGCCGCTCGTACCGGAGCAGACCAGCCCGACCTTGTGGTCTCAGGCATGAATGCCGGCGCCAACGCGGGCGTCAATGTGGCCTACTCCGGCACCGTTGCGGCCGCAATGGAAGCCGCATTCCACGGCGTACCGGCGATTGCCGTGAGTTTGATGACTGGCGGCGGCCCGCCGAACTTTGTCCGCGCGGCTGAGATAGCCGACACCTGGCTGCCCGACCTCATCGCCCAAGCCAAAGCAGGCACGGTGTTGAACCTCAACTTGCCCCGCGTCCATACCGACGACACCCCCGTCATGCCACTTTCGGTTTGCCGGGTGAACCGCTCGGTCCACGACAGCCGCTACGAACGCCGCGATACGCCTTGGGGTGAGGACTACTACTGGATTTTGGGCAGCGGCATTTCATTCCGTGAAGTTGAACCCGGCAGCGATGTCGAAGCCCTCAATGCCGGGCGGGCCAGCTTGTCCCCGCTGCGGTGGGATCCAGTTTGCGATGACAGCATCGACGCCCTGTCCGGCGCGTTCTAAGGTCGCCGCAACAAAATCTGGACGTCAATCTGCGCGGTTTGCCCGGTCTTCAGTTCGTTCAGTCGTTCGCCGGTCGCACGCCAACGGTAGCCATTGGTACGCAAGGTGGCGTCGATGTCTGGATCACCACTGGAGCGAATCACAAACACCTCATTGGGCTTGGCGATCCCCTTGTCGTTGGGGGGACCAAAGACAAAGCCAATCACTGGATTTCGCTTCACCCGTCGCATTTTCTGCGTGAGGTTGAGTTCCAAACGCCGGGGACGGAGTTCCAAACCATCGGCCGGCGCTGGACTGCCTTGCTGCAAAGTCTCGGCGTCCACATCAACCTTGACGACCGCGGGAGCATCCAAGGGACCCGGCCGAGCAGGATCATCGGTTGCAGGCGATGGATCGGGGACCTGCGGCGCTGCTCCGCCACCTTCACTGGCCTCTCCACCTTCAGAACCTGAGGCTTCAGGTTTGGCCTCCGACTCGGGTGTCTCCGAAGCCAAAGGCAGCGAGCCATTTAAGTTCAGTGGCGCTTGCAGGGCTGGGTCAATCATTTCTGAAGCGGTGGTGCGCTGAGCAGCTTCGGCCAAAATAGCATCGGCCAATGTGGTGGCATCGGCCACCACATCAGAGTCCGCACCATTCGGGGCGTGCGTGGTGAACGCCGCTTGGCTCACCAACGATTTGCTCGCGTTCATGATCTCCCATTGATCCCACGCAATCCAATCCGTTCCGGACGCGTCGCTCATGGTCCGCCCGAGTGGGATACTGGGTGGGGCCTGAACCACTCTTGCGTTCAACCACACCACGGATGCCGCCGACAAGATGTGCAGCGCAATCGAAGTTCCCCAAGCCAGAAAGACCGGACGATTCATGGGTTCATGTTACGGGGCTGGCAACGGTGAGTTCGCCGCGAACCGAATGGGCTGACCATCATCGGGGTGGGGCACGGTGAGTTCAGTGGCGTGCAGCATGAGTCGATCCTCATCCCTTGGCCTCCCCGTGGCATAGAGGTCATCACCCAAGATCGCATGGCCCGATACGGCCAGATGCAACCGAAGCTGATGGGTGCGTCCCGTGATGGGCTCAAGGGACAGCAGGGCGGCGTCATCGCCTGCTTCCAACAGAGACCAGCGGGTGGTGGACGATCGGCCATAACGCCAATCGATAACCTGCTTGGGCGGCCGGCACATGTCCTTGCGCATGGGGAAATCAATCACCCCCGACGACGACTCGGGCACCCCTGCCACCAAAGCGAGATAACGCTTGCTGGTTTGCCGTTCCTGAAAAGCGACCGACAGCTTTCGGTGCGCTTCGGCATCACGCGCGAGCACAATCACGCCCGAGGTGTCACGGTCCAATCGATGCACGATTCGAGCACCGGGATACGCCACCTCTGCTCGGGCCACCAAGCAATCGGCTTTTTCGGGACCAATTCCTGGTACCGACAGCAGTCCACTTGGCTTATCGAAGACCAAAAGTCGTTCATCGGCGTGCAGAACCGGCGGAAGTCCATCGGGAGGAGTGGTCACAGTGCGTCCGAGCGTACCATCGTGACCTGTGCGTGTCTGCGTTCTTTCCATCCTGATCGGTGCGTGCGTTGGGTGCGAGACCTACACGGTCGAGTACCGCAAGCGCCCGGAGTACTACGCCAATTGGGGCGGCGAGGTGCCCGACCGTTTGGTCCGTGAAGATGGCACCGTGGTGGTGTACAACTCGGATTCCGAAGAAGGTGATCCTGGAGCTCCAATCGGACCACAGCGCTCCCCCTGGATCGAACGCGATGACGGGACGATTGAAATCGATGCCCGAACCCCGGAAGAAATGCTGGCCGTGATCCTGCAATGCCTTCAAAGCAAACGCTGGGATGTGATGTGGGAACAAGTGCTCGCCGAGCAAACACGTTTGGCGTACGACACCAATTCAAACAGCAAGGACGCCTTCAAAGCGGAGATGGAACGCAAGCGGGTCAAGATGGCCCGCACCCTCAATCGGATGATCGCTGCCCTAGGTACCCACGAGGTCATCATGGAACCCGCTGGGCCCAATGCTTTACGCATTCGGCTTTGGCCGCAAACTGTTCGCGAAGCCAAACTGGACATCAAGGAAGTGATCTTGATTGAAGAGAACTTTGGCATCCGTTTGGCCACGGTTCGCTGAATAAAAAAACCCCGAGCCGGAGCTCGGGGTTTTTGGATTTCAATGTCAGAGTGAATCAGGCCGAAGCACCGTCGCTGGAAGCTTCAGTAGATGCCTCGGCATCA
>PAFA01000008.1 GCA_002700845.1 Phycisphaerae bacterium
AAAACACCGCGTTGTTGCAGAGTGGTTTGCATGAATTTTCGGGCTTGCCCAAGGTTAAACAGTTCCCGAATTTGGGTCCGGTCACCCATACGCAAAATCCGTGACGCTTCATCCCACTGGGTGTTTGAATTGGCCCGAACTGGGATCGTGAACTGAGGATCCTTCTCAGAGAGGGCTTGCTTGGCAAGGCGGTCAGAGACCTTCATGATGGCCTTACCAACCCCAGCATCGCCACCCGCACCGGCACGACGAGTCGCCTTCTTGGCCGGCTTTTTACGCATCTTCTTCATCTTTTTGGCAATGACAGCTGGACTAGGGGCGGCCGCACTCGGAGATCGAGTGCCCGCTTTTTTCCGAGTCGTCTTGCGAACAGTCTTTTTCTTCGCCACGGCTTAGCGCCTCCTTCGGGACGATGCAGTGCCAAACAAAGTGTCATCATCTGAAACTGGTGGCGTGGTCGCGCCGTCCAAGATCAGCACGTTGGGATCTACTTTTCCTCGAGCCACAGGCTCGATCACATTGCCTTCGTCGTCAAGTTCAATATCTGCGGCCTCGGTATGTCGGTGCGCTGTAGCGGTCAGTGAGGACACGAGTTCATCCTTATTCTCTCCCGTGATCGCGGACAGGTTGCTTGAGATCTCACCGATGTACCGGTGGAACACGTCCCGTCGCTCGGATTCTCGACGCATGCGATTTCGCCGCGACAAGTAACGCTTGAGATGCTGCCCACATCTCTGCAGTGCCAATTTCATTTCTTTGGCGATCTCTTCGTGTTCGGCCACCGCCTCTTTGGCGGGGTTGGTGAACGGCACTGAAGTCGAAGCCACGTGCAGCAAGATCACAAGTGGCCCCACCGGGAGTGATCCGCGTGGCTGACTCAAGCCATACCCCTTCCAAGCAATCTCTTGAACGGCACGGAAGCAGGCACAACCAGATTGTTGATAAATCAGCGGGACACGGTTGGCAAATCGGTAGACCACCGCTTGTTCATCGCCAGGCAACTTGCCGCCGTAGGCGATGGCCGCTTCCACCAAGAAGGGTGAACCCCCCCAAACGCTGGGAGAACGTGTCTCGGCCGCAAAAAATTCTGCACCAATTTCCTTCGATAGGCCGCGAAGCAAATTCTTGGCATCGATCGGGGCCAAGCAATCAGTTGATGGGGCCATGAACTTTGTGACCAACATCTCATCATGCATTTTCACAATGGCTGGGTGTTCAACTCCAGCGACCCAACTTTGTGGCGTCAGTTTGGCGGCCGCCGTAACCGACTTCACTTTGGACGGGCTGAACCGACTGAATTGCTTGTTGAAGAAGCCACCCAGCTTTTTCTCTGAGGTCTTCTTCAGCATGCGTTCTAAGTCGCCAAGTTCAACGCCGTGCGGGTGCGGGTCAATTTCTTTGGTGGCCGGAGGAAGTTCATCGCTGGAACGCTCAAACAGGAACACCTCGCCCGAAGGCGCTCGCCATTCAATTTGGGCGTGCGGATTGGCGATGGCCGTTTGTTCCAAATAAGCATCGACCGACTGACGCCCCTTTTTGTGGACGGCCTTCATTGGAATTTCAATGTGAACGCCAGTGCCGTCCGGGAACCAATCCTTGGTATCAGCGAACTCACGCTCTTCCAAGATCTCCGCGCAATTTCGTTCCACATCAATCTTCAGGATGACTTCAAAGGCGGGCTTTTTGGGCTGAGGCTTGCTGACCACCCGAACCGGCTGACCGGTCGTCTTCAGGCCGTACATGCCAGCCGCTGAAATACCGATGCCCTGCTGTCCCCGGGTTTGCTGCACACGGTGGAACTTCGACCCGTACAGCAGTTGTGCAAAGACCCCGTCAATGGATTTTCGAGGAATCCCAGGCCCATTGTCACGAATGATGAGCTTGAGCACATCTTGATCCGCCATCGGGATGGTCTGAACCAACAGACTGGGCAGGATTCCAAACTCTTCGCACGCATCAAGAGCGTTGTCAACGCCTTCCTTGACCGCCGTGACCAATGCCTTTTGCTTGCTGTTGAATCCCAGCTGGGCAATATTCCGGTCGAAGTACTCGCTGATATTGGCTTGGCGATGCTGGCTCGCCATGCGTTCGGCATCGGAACGGCGTGAATTCGCTTTCTTCTTGGCCATCAGTGGCGAGGCTCCATCTAGAGAGGGGGCGGGTCCGTCCGCGCGGGCAGCATACCCCCCCGAGCAAGAGTCCTAAGATTTCCCCATGACATCTCCAACAATCGGCTGGATCGGTACGGGCGTGATGGGTTCTGCCATGGCAGAACGCCTCCTGAATGCTGGGTACACCATCAAGGTGCATACCCGGACCAAATCCAAGGCGAAATCGCTCCTAGACGCCGGAGCAATCTGGGCAGGCAGCCCAGCTGAGGCGGCGGACAACACCGATATTTGTTGCTCCATCGTCTCGTTGCCCAAAGATGTGGAACAAGTCCATCTGGGGCCCGAGGGCACGCTGGCAGCAGCAGCCAAACCCAAAATCTTGATCGACATGACGACCTCCTCCCCTGGTTTGGCCGAACGATTGGCCACCCGGGCCGAAAAATGCGGGTGCTTGTCGATCGATGCCCCTGTTTCTGGGGGGGATATCGGGGCCCGAGAAGGTCGGCTTTCCATCATGATTGGTGGGGCCAAAGAGGCCGTCGCAGATGCCCAAACCATGTTTGAACATCTGGGATCCACCATCATTCACCACGGCGGACCTGGTGCGGGGCAAAGGGCCAAATTGGTCAATCAAATTTTGGTGGCAGGAGGCATGCTGGGACTCGCGGAAGCCTTGGCCTTTTCCGAGCGATCTGGTCTCGAATATGACCGCGTTTTGGCTTCGGTTTCTGCCGGGGCCGCCGGATCTTGGGCCGTGGAACATCTTGCGCCCCGAGTGGCCAAAGGAGATTTTGCCCCGGGCTTCTTTGTGGCCCACCTGCGGAAGGATTTGGGATTGGTCCTGGAAGCCGGTACCGAGCTCGGGCTTCCACTACCGGCAATGAAATTGGCCTTTCAGGCGTACCACGCCCTCTCTGAAGGCGGCATGGCTTCACATGGCACCCAAGCTCTCGCTGGCGTCGCCGCAGGAAAGCTTGGAGAGGTTCCAGGATTTTCTCCACTCCACTCTTGAATCAGACCCACGAAGTCGCGACACTCCATTCTGGGTAGGGGTTCTGGTGGATCCCTTGGTATTTTTGGATGGACAGGGGGTCTCAAATGGACGCTATTCGCGTCGAAATTGCCAAACTGCTGATCCGCACTGATGCGGAGCTTCAGGACCTCGTTCTTATCGAAAGAGATGGCGGTCGATTTATCCACATGTCGATTGGGCTTTTTGAGGCCGCTGCCATTCGACGCCGCTTGGCGAACGAATCAGTCTCACGTCCCCAAACACATGACCTGCTCGACAATGTCATCAACGCTTTGGACGCCCGCCCCCACCACGTCCTGATTCGTGAAGAACAACAAGGTGTTTTCTTTGCCGACTTGATTCTTGATCGTCAGGGCCAACAAGTGGCCGTTGATGCTCGGCCTTCTGATGCACTCGCCCTGTGCTGCAAGCTTGACTTGCCCATCTACGCCGATGCCGGCATGCTTGAGCGTCTTGAGATCGAACGAAGACTTCTCTCCGCAGCAACCAGCTAAACCCGCCTATTCTCTTCTTCCAGCACAAGCTGCCCGGATCGATGAAAGGGGATGGTGCGCTATGGATCTGACCACCAAACTGAGATCTCAACCCCCCTGCCCAAGCTTCCGAATTTTTGAAGACGGAATTGGGGGCTGCATCAAAGCCCGACCTGAAGATTTTCAGGTGGAAGAAATTCCTTGGCGCGACCCTTCGGGGCAAGGGGAGTACCTCTATCTGTTTGTAGAAAAAAATGGCATGAGCCACGGGGAACTTCTGGCGGTGGTTCGAAAGGCTTTCGATTGCGAGGCCCGAGATGTGGGGTATGCCGGCATGAAGGACAAAGCCGCCGTGACCAGGCAATGGCTCAGCATCCCTAAGAAATTCAGCGAAAACGCGTCTCACTTCAACCACGAGCAAGTTCGGTTACTGGGCACCATTCAGGCTGACCGCCCATTGCGGAGAGGCGATCTGCGTGGAAACAGATTCGTGATCAAGATTCGGGATATCGATCCAATCAAGGCAATCCAAGCCGGCCGAATGCTGCAAAAAATCGAAGAAGACGGGTTGCCCGCGTTCTACGGGCCTCAACGGTTTGGCTACCGACAAAACAACCACCGTTTGGGTGGCGCGTTGCTGACAAACGACTGGCAAGGAGCACTCGACGAGCTGTTGGGGCCCAGCGATGGCAACTACCCCCCCCACCAAACAGCATTGCGTGAAGCGTGGTCATCTCAAGATGCAGAAGCCCTTCGTTCGGGATGGCGGCCTTCACAACGCTTTGAAATGTTGGCCGCCCGCAAGTGGCTGAAATACCACGACGCCGAAAAATCAATCAGATCTGGTGGGCGAGTCACACTGAATTTTCTCACCAGTGCCTTCTCATCATTTCTCTTCAACCAAATACTGGAAGAACGGTGCCGACGCGGTCTGCTTCAAGTGCATCAAGAGGGTGACCTCTCTGTAGATCCACTCAAAAAGTCAACCTTAGCCGCCGAAGAAGGGGGTATCCCAAGTGCTCTGTTTTGGGGTAAAGATGCCCAACTTGCAGACGGCATTCAAGGTGAAATTGAACGGCAAGTGTTGAAAACCTATGACATTCAACCCGAATGGCTGCAGAACAGATGGGCGCCTTACGGGGAACGACGTCCCATGCGATTTCACATTTCAAATGCTGGAGTCGAAGGCGGATTCGATGAGCACGGAAGCTACATCGAGCTCCGATTCACCCTCCCGCGCGGAATGTTTGCCACGGTCGTGGCCGCGGAAATCATGGGAGAACAGGATCATCCTGAAACCGACGAAGATCAAATCAGCCCGGATGCGCCCAGCGCCTGACGAATCCGTGGGACCGGATCAGCACCAACCGGAAGATGTATTGCCTGCCATCCCAATGAGGCCGCCGCTTCAACATTAAGCAGCCGATCATCGAAAAATACAATCTCATCATCGGCAATCCCGATGTCCGCTGAAAAAGCCCTGTAAATAGAAGGTTCGGGCTTGAACGCACCCAACAAGTGAGACGCATACACATGGTTAAGGTGACGGAAAATCGGCCACTTCTTCATAACACGCCAGTGGCAATCACATGTGTTGGATAAACAGGCTGTCAAATGACCGGCCGCTTGGAGTTCAGCCAGCAAAGATACAGCCCCCTTCATTTCACCCAAGATCCACCCGTCATGGGCGGCAGCGACCGCCTCCACGGGGACCTCAAGACGCCTTGACATCCCGACTAGAAAATCTTCACGGTCAATCAAACCTGTTTGGTGTGCGCGTTCGAGATCAGACCAGTCGCCTTCTGTCACCTGGAGATTCAGGGCCACGCTCCAATTGGGTTGAACCCGCACCAAAACTTCTCCAAGATCGAAGCAAATCAGCATGACTTCTTCTTTCTTCGGGCCTGAAAAAATGAACGCAACAATCCGGAGGAGACCGTGGCGTGCACACCACCCCGCATTGGCGGACGATGGTTAAGACGGGGATCGGCGGGAATTTCGTACAACGAACGACAACCACCTGCTTTGGGGTCGTCGGCCCCCCACACCACACGGCCAATTCGAGCATTGACCATGGCTCCAGCACACATGGCACATGGCTCCAGGGTTACCACCAGATTGCAATCGGTAAGCCGCCACCGCCCCAGTGATCGACCAGCCTGTTGCAGGGCCAATAACTCCGCATGACCGACTGGGTCACCATCGTGTTCACGCGTGTTGGCTGCCTCGGCGATGATTTCACCATCGCGATGCACGACAGCTCCAACCGGCACTTCACCACGAGCCGCAGCCTCACGGGCCAGATCCAAAGCACGCTTCATCATGATCCGATCCCAGTCAATAAGGCGAGCACGTCGCCTGCGTCGTCGAGACGCACGCTTGGAAACAGTCACGAAGGATCATCCTCTGTATCCGACCGTGATACACCGTCAGCTTGATCGGGCCGGAATGGTTCAGGGGTACGGAATCCCTTGGGGCCAATCCGCAGGTTGCCTTTGGCCACTCGACTCGAAGGCAACAACACAAGAAGAACGATCGACAATTCGTACAGGAGATACAGCGGGACCAGAAGCAGAAGCAGCGAGAACACATCTGGAGGCGTCAAAACCGCAGCCAGTACGGTGGACAATCCCAACGCCAAACGTCGGCCACGACGCAGCGTTGATGGGTCGACCAGCCCGAGCCAACCCGAGACCAAAATCAGAACCGGCAACTGGAAGGCTATAGAGACACCTCCCAAAAGCAGCAGGGTGAAATCGACGGTCTTCTGCATCGACCAGCCGTTTTGCAATTTCCCCATGGGCATTGGTGGAACGCGGAAAGGCTGGATGTCGCCCAAGTCGTTGGTCTTGGCAATCCATGCTTCCATTTGCGGGGCTTCCACCCAAGCTTGACCTTCGATCAAGACTTGGGGCGGGGCCGTACGAACTTCGACCGTCTCACTGGCCAGAAAAATAGCCCGAAGATCAGTGTGATGATCTGGGAGATCCACGGTCAAACTCGAACCAAATCCGAGCATCAACTCAAACAACAAAGGGAGCATGATGCGATGCAGAAACACCGTGCCGGTGATGGTCAACAGGGCCGACAAAGGAATGACCAAGTGAATGAATCGACGTTCCCGTGAATAAAGACCCGGAGCGATAAAAAGCCAAAATTGCAAAAGGATCCAAGGGGCCCCCACCACAATCGCTCCGATCGTCGAGAGCTTCAAAGCCGCCATGATGGCTTCAGCGGGGCCCAGCAGTTGCAGCCCAGCGCTGGTGCCCGAGGCCGCGAGGACCTCAAAGGCGGGCCCAACCAAAAAGCCAAGAACGGTCTGCCAGCCCAAAAACAGCAAAAGAAAAACCGGAATGATGGGACCAAGAGCATAGAGCAGCCGCCGACGCAACTCCTCGAGATGGTCACCGAAGCCCATAACTGGCCCTCCAGATTTTTCCTCTGTACTCATACGTTGTAGATCATAAGACGCGCGATGCCCCGGATAGGATCTAGATGTGCCAGAATCCCTTCGCGACTATTACGACGTCCTTGGCGTCGCCCGCCAAGCAACCCCCGACGAGATCAAACGCTCGTACCGGAAGCTTGCTCGAAGTGCTCATCCTGATGTCAATACGGCTCCGGATGCCGCCGAACAATTCGCTGAATTGTCAGCGGCCTACGAAGTGCTCTCTGATCCCGAAAAACGTGAGGCCTACGACTCGTTTGGGCATGCTGGAGTGCAAGGTTCTTCGGCTGGTGCCTCGCGAGCGGCTCGCGAAGCTGGATTTGATCCCAGCGGCTTTGAAGACCTTTTCTCCCAGTTTTTTGGTGGCGGAGGGGGACCGAGCCATCGTGCCACCGCCCCTCAACGTGGTGAAGACCGAAGTTTGGAACACGGAATCACGTTTCGGACCGCGGTACTGGGCGGAGTTGAACACATTCGAGACGCCAGCGGTACCGATGTTGAGTTAAAAATCCCCCCTGGCGTAGAGGATGGGCAATCACTGCGGCTACGAGGACGCGGCGGCCCCTCGAACAACGGAGGCCCCGCAGGTGATCTCAAGGTGAAGATCCGAGTTGGCGGACACCCTTGGCTAAAGCGAGAAGGAAAGCATTTGCGAGGACTGGTCCCCCTCAGCCTGGACGAGGCCATTTTGGGGACGGAAATAGAAATCCCACTTCTGGACGGTCAAGTCCACATCAAAGTTCCGCCAAACTCCTCATCCGGACGAATCCTCAGGGTGCCCAAACTTGGCATCCCCAGCGATCCTCCCGGGGACCTCAGACTGGAACTTCGAGTGGTCATGCCCGAAGGTGGCCATGAGGCTCTCAACCAATTGGCCAAGGAACTTCAGGGCAGCTTGCCTGATCCACGTCAAGACGTGGACTGGTTTACCAATCGCCGTTGAAAGAAAGTCCGTTCCGAGGAACGAACCTTCAATAAGAGGTTCTTAACTCCAGTTGCCCAGAAGAATCAGCACGTCGTTGAAGTCAACGTCACCGTTGCCATCGATATCGGCGTCACAACCAGAGCAACCACCCCATGAGGCCAGCAAGGTCACAAGGTCGTCAAAGTTGACCACCCCGTCGCCATCGATATCACCTGGGATGGATGGGTCATTGCAGACATACCGAACCACACGAATATCGTCGATGCCCGCCTCAACCACACTTGGCTGGGCGTCGTCATCACCGACTGTAAATCGGAGTTGCATGCTCGATGATGCCGGGAGGTCTTGGCCGACCACAAACTCGGGGCGGAGCCAACCACCACCAGCGTTCGCAGGACCAAAGATTTCCAAGGTGTTCCAAGAGGAGCCATCAGCGGACCAGTCC
>PAFA01000009.1 GCA_002700845.1 Phycisphaerae bacterium
AGAGAGCCCTGGGAAGAGGACATCCTCGGTTTCTTCCTGAATGATGATTTCAGGTCGCATCAAGAAGAGCACAGTCTTTTCGCTCTTGGATTGCTTGCGGTTGGTGAAGAACCGATTGACCCAAGGGATCTTGGAAAGGATCGGTACACCAACTTCGGTCTCGAATTCATCAACTTGTCGCTGCCCACCGAGCATGACGGTGCCCTTATCAGGCACAGAGACTGTGGTGCGGATTTGATTGACCGCGATGATTGGAAGTTCGATCTCACCGGCGAAGTTACCTGCACCGCCGCCGCCGCCGCCGCCACCACCGCCGCCACCGCCAGGACCACCAAAGCCACCGCCACCGCCGCCAGCGGCACCGGTGAATGCTGTCTTCTTCAGTTCAACGAGTTCGGAGGAATCAAACCAACTGGTCAACTGCACATAGCGCCGGTCAGCAGAGACCACTGCCGAGACATCGAGGGTAATACCAGATGAGACCCGGCCAATGATTGGCTGGAATGCACCGGTCGCGGTACCAGTAATCGGAATGAGACCAGACACAAAGGCTTCTTGACGCTGCAGAGCCATCCAAGCCCGTTGACCATTGAAGAAGGTCAAACGAGGGGCTGTCAGGACCACAGACCGGTCATCCGCCTGCGTAGCTTCCACAAGCAAATCCACTTGGACATCGTCCAAGAACTGGATGCCTGAAGAGAAGGCCGGGGCTTGGTTTCCGAGTGCTGAAGCAAACGCAGTGTCTGAACCAACAGAGTCAAGAATGTCAAACGAGTTCTGAATCACACCGAAGGGTGCAAATCCTTCGGTCGCACGAAGCGGCGCTCCAAAGAAGGTCGAAATGTAGGGAATTTCAGCGGCATCTTCACCAATAGAGGCTGGGTCAGAAATGATGCCACCCCAAGGAATGGCGTTGTAGTACGGGTTACCGCCACCACCACCACCACCACCTTGGCCGCCACCGCCGCCCTGACCGCCTTGCTGTTGCTGGCCAGGGACTTGGACCTGGTCAAACCCGCCGTACAGCAGTGGGTCGAGAAGCGTTCCGTCCTCACCAAAGAAGTCGGACAAGTGACCCAGTGGGTTCATGGCCAACTGCTGCTGACGAAGATCGTCGTTGGTGTTGAAGTACATATCCAAGTCGATACCAATTCGCTCGAACCAGTCGGTTGAGACGTTGAGCACTCGAGCTTCCATGTTGATTTGGATGGCACGAATATCACGAAGCATGTCCAAGAGATCGCCGATCTGCTTGTGCCACTTGGGAGCGGTGTAGATGACGAGATTGTCGCCACCAGCAGTCTCCTCTGCGTTCAGAGGAGGGAAAATCTTAATCGTGCTCTTGGAATTTCGGTTGTAAACGATGGCATCGCCACCCCAGTCGGCAGGGACGTTTTCGTAGATTAATTCCAAAATCGCATTCACCAATTCGCCACGCGGGATGGAGTCACCATCATCATCCGCGTCACCAAAGAGGCTGCCGCCGCCGCCGCCGCCGAAGCCGCCGCCGCCGCCGCCGCCACCACCACCGCCGCCGCCTTGTTGGCCGCCTTGGCTCAGAGCGGCACCAAGATCGAGACGTGGACCGTCGTCGAAGTAAGGCACTGGGAAGGTCAGGTCGCGAATGTCATACACCAGCGGCTGGTAGTCGCGGTCAAGCGCACTGCGACTGGTCACGGTCAAAAGGCCGTTTCGGATCGCGTAATCAGCACCGTCTTCGGTTGGATCAGCGCCATCGTTCACCTGCTCAAAAATGATGCGGAATGCATCAAGAACTTTGACCGAAGGGATGTTGATTGAGACCTCTGTGTCCTCAGTCACGCCAAGCTCATCGAGGGCCGTCCAGTCCTGGTGAATATTCAAACCAGTGGCATTTTCAATCCATGCCAAGACATCACTGAATGGAGCATCCGTGAATTCCAGTGGAATCTCAGACTGCATGCTCCGGTAGATGGTTTTTTCCTTCGCGGATGGGGCATAACCCGTCTCGTCATAACGACGCTGGCTGAGCTCTTCCCAATCTTCTGGATACTGAAGTACCTCGTTAATGCCTCGCATTCCAGGGCCATCGATATTTGGCACGGGCATTTTGAAGCGTTCTTGAAGTTCAAGCGTTTGCTCGGTGTACGTGTACTCCTGAAGACGCTTGTGCTCCATGTAATCGACATAGATTTTCGATGTTCGAATGAGATCACGCATTGCCAATCCGGCCGGATGGGACGGATCAAGGAACAAAATCTCATCAACGACCTTGAGGGCCTCGGCGTACTTTTGTTCTTCCTGCAACTGGCGAACACGAAGAATCTTTTCGTTGATGCTTCGCTCGATACGGCCAGATTCGGCTGAATCAGACGCAGACTTTTCATCACGAGCGCTTCGAATGGCCAACTCTTGCTCAACCTGTTGCTGCAACGCACGAGCTTCATCAATTTGTAAGAGCAAAGACTCAGCCGACTCGTAAAGACGAGTGAACTCTGAAGTGGTGAAGAGGTTTCGAGCTCGAGAAAGCTTGACTCGTCCCGTCAGAACGACATTGGTTGCACCGGAGTAGTCCTCCCGTTCAAGGAGTTCACCGCCACGTTGCATGGATGCTTCAAATTCGACTCGGGCTTGCTTGAGCAGCACTGAACGCTCATTCACAACCGAGTCGATGGTGGAGCCACGATCGAGCATCGACGCCGCTTCGTCGCGGATCATCGAAGCGTCTTCGTTTCCTGGTTCAATGGCGAGAACTTCCTCCGCCGCAGCAATGGCCATTTGCCATCGGCCTTTGGCCAAGTGGTCACGGGCTGCCACCAACGCTGGATTCTCTACGACTTCTGCGACGACTTCTTCGTCGACCACACCGCCTTCTGCAGCAGGAGCCTCAGGGACATCCTGTGCGAATACAGGAGAGACAAGGCAGGCCGCGAGAGTTGCGACACCGATGAACTGAGCTTCGAGCTTCACTGTTGGCTCCTCTGGCCGCCTCCGGCGGCCATTACAAACATTCCTCCACCGGCCTCGCGACCGGTTCCCCGACAATCAATCGGAGAGGCGAACCATACCTGCAAGAAGACCCCTCCTGCAACACGCAACGCGGATTCGCGCTGGTTCTTTTGGCAAGCACAAAAAGCAGAGGCCTGTTAAGAACGTGCTTCAGCCATTTGAGAGACAAAATCATCGAACAAGTAGGCCGAATCATGTGGCCCCGGAGAGGCCTCTGGGTGGTACTGAACCGCAGAGATCGGGAGGGATTCGTGGCGGAATCCAGCCACGGTGCCGTCATTGACGTGGCGATGGGTGATGACACATCCCGCAGCCTCCAAAGAAGCGGCTTCGACGCAAAAACCGTGGTTTTGGCTTGTAATCTCAATCCGACCCCGGCCCGAAGCATGCACCGGCTGGTTGGCACCCCGATGCCCAAATTTCATTTTGGTCGTCTCAGCCCCCAATGCCAAGCTGAGGAGTTGGTGCCCCAGGCAGATTCCGAAGGTTGGAACTTCACCGGCGACTTCTTTGAGGGTCAAAATGGCCTGATCAACGGCTGCGGGATCCCCAGGACCATTGCTGATGAAAAGACCTTCCGGCTGAAGGGCCCGAATGGCCTCTGGCGTGCTGTTGGGAGGCAATGCATGGACTTCGCACCCCCGATCGACCAGGTGCTTGAAAATGGTTCGCTTGGCTCCACAATCCAGCGCGACCACCCGGAACGGGCGACCGGCGTGAGGGGGCCGGCCCATGGGCATGTCTCGGGCACCATCCCACCACCCATTCAAGCCCTCAGAGGGCTGGTGAGGGTCTTCCGGGCCGGCAGAATCTGCCAGATTGGCCCCAGACATATCAGGAGCCCCTCTCGCCGCAGCCAAGAGTGACTCGGGTGTTTCCCCTGGGTCGTTGGAAATGGCCCCTCGCATGGCACCAGCGTCCCTCAAACGCCGAACAAGGGCTCGTGTGTCCAGTCCCTCAATCGCGGGAACTCCTGCCGCGTTAAGCCAACTGGGCAGCTCAGCCTGAGCCCGACAGTTGGAGACGACTGGGGTTGACTCTCGGATCACAAATCCAGCCACCTGAGGATGGGCACTTTCTCCATCTTCGGTGGTAATCCCGGTATTCCCAATCTGGGTGGCGGTAAGGACCAGGATTTGCCCCTGATAGGACGGATCGGTCAATGCTTCTTCGTAGCCGGTCATGGCCGTGCAAAACACGACTTCGCCAATCCTGGTCGCGGTCGCGCCAAAACCTTTCCCCCGCCAAACTGATCCGTCTTCAAGAACAAGCAACGCTGGGGTTGGGTTGGTACGCATTAAAAGCAGATTGTAGAAAGACTCCGCGTTGTAGGCTCTGTTTGTGGATCTCTTTGAGCCCAATGGGCCGCCAAGTTGGGTTCAAGTGGCTGTGGAGCGTGGGCTCAGGTTGGATGTTGATGAACTCACCTACGCGGTGCCAACCGAACTGCACCCTATTGCTGTGGGATCTCGGGTTCACGTACCACTAGGCCGAGGCGGCACCCCAACCGCCGGCTGGGTGGTCCGGGAGGGCTCGACCCCGAAAATCTCGCCCGAACGCATCAAATACGTGATCGACGTGGACGAGCGGGTCACCCCTCTTCCCAAATCACTTTTAGAACTGTCTCGGTGGGTCAGTGATTATTACCAGTGCCCCATGGGCATGACACTCGCCTCAGTGGTGCCGTCGGCCGTAAAAAAAGGCACCGGACGAAGCATCAAGCGGCACTGGTCAAGATCGTCCCGTCCTCAACCCGATCGTCTTCCCCCGGCTCAATTGCGCATCCTCACCGCGGTGACGGCACACGATGAACCGGAGCCGATCGCGGAGGCCATGCTGCTCGAAAAGGCACGAGTCAAAACACGTGGCCCCCTGCAAGCTCTTGAACGCGCGGGGCTTGTTGAAGCAACGCTCATCGAGTCCGTTCGTGGAGAAGACATCCCGGGGGGACTTGACCCACGCCGCCCCGCGGAACTCACGGATGAACAAAACAAGGTGATTCGTTCAGTCACTCAAACACTTTCAGGCGGCGCTTCTGTTCATGTTTTGCATGGCGTTACCGGTTCAGGAAAAACTGAGGTCTACCTGCAACTTATCGAGCGTGTTCTAGCCGAAGGTAAAACCGCGTTAATGCTCGTTCCTGAAATCGCGCTTACGCCACAAACGGGGGCCAGACTGTCTGGCCGATTCCCAAACCACCGCGTGGCAATTTTGCATTCTGGATTGCATGCCAGCCAACGACATGCCGAATGGCAAGCAGTTCGATCTGGTGAAGCCCGCGTGGTCTTGGGCGCTCGATCCGCCGTCTTCGCACCGTTGCGCGAAGAAGAACTTGGCTTGATTGTGGTCGATGAAGAACACGAGGGCTCATACAAACAAGAGCAATCCCCTCGGTACCACGGCCGGGATTTGGCCATTCTTCGAGGGCATCGAGCCAATTGCCCAGTCCTTCTGGGATCGGCCACACCATCGATGGAGAGTTGGGCAAAAGCCACGAGCGGAAAATGGGCACTGCATCGCATGCGATCACGTCCGGCGGGAATGACCTTGCCGCAAGTGGAAGTGATTGACCTGGCTCAAGAGCAAAAATCAAAAATCGATCGAGACCTCGGAAAAACTCTGATTGATGGTTTGCATGAAGTGACAAGCGCTGGACACCAAGCCATCGTCCTGCTCAATCGACGAGGTTGGGCATCTTGGATTGGTTGTTCCAACCAAACCTGTGGCTTCACGTTGCGATGCGATGCTTGCGAATCTTCAATGGTGATGCACCGAGACCGACGACTGCCGCAAGGAGGACATCTCAAATGCCACCACTGCCTGCGCGCCACACGGCTGCCCTCCCAATGCCCTGATTGTGGAAAAGGTTTAATCAAACTTGGCCTCGGCACGCAACGGCTCGAAGAGGTCCTTCGAGAAGAGCTCTCGCACCTCAACACGGATCAAATTGTTCGGGTGGATTCCGATCAAATCAATGGTCTTCATGATCTCCATAACATTCTTGGTGCTTTTGGTCGTCGGGAGATCCGCGTTCTACTGGGCACACAAATGATCGCCAAAGGTTTGGATTTTCCCGGTGTGCGTTTGGTGGGCGTGGTCAGTGCTGACACCGCTCTACAACTGCCCGACTTTCGTGCTTCCGAACGCACCTTTCAATTGGTCTCTCAGGTAGCTGGCCGGGCCGGGAGAACACCCGATGGCACCAAAGCACGTGTCATCGTCCAATCAATGCACCCTGATAACCCTGCAGTGGTTCACGCCGCCGAGCACGAATGGGACCGATTTGCCGAGCACGAATTGGCCATGCGTGCGGCCGCCGGCTTGCCGCCAGCCAAACGCATGGTTCGGATTGTGTTCCGCGATCGGGATCTTGATTCCGCCTTGGCTTCAGCCAACGCGGCTGCCCAGGCGCTCGGCGATTCTGGGGAACCCATCGAGATTCTTGGACCTGCCCCGTGCCCCATGGCACGGATTGA
This sequence comes from Phycisphaerae bacterium, assembly GCA_002700845.1. Lineage (GTDB taxonomy): Bacteria > Planctomycetota > Phycisphaerae > Phycisphaerales > SM1A02 > UBA8653. The sequence continues at coordinate 6,465 of PAFA01000009.1, forward strand.
CGAGCGATATCGCATCGGACTCGAGATGTTGGCCGATACACCCGGGACTCTGGGGAGAGCCTTGGGAAGAGCCCGTCTTGCTGGAGTGCTCAAAGCAGGTGAAAAAGTAGTCATTGACGTTGATCCGATGACCCTTCTTTGATTTGTGGTCCCATAATCAGCCATACAAGCAGACGAAACCGCACCACTGGACTTTGCACCCCATGCCCCGGCGGGAAGGTTCGCCTACCAGACCATTGGACCCCATGTTGCAGCCAGCGATGGCTCTTCCTCCCCCCATTCCGAAGTCGCGAAAACAGCCAGGCGTGCTTCTGGCCGATGCTGATTGCGCACGGCGAGGATTGCTCGCCCACCATTTGCGACTGATTGGACACAAAGTTTCAGAAGCAACCAATGCGGCGACTGCATTCGAATTGTTTGAGTGCCACCACCCACCGATCCTTCTGGTTGATCAAAATTTACCCGCCAATGGTGCCGAACGGCTGCTGCACCATGCACGTGATCTTGGCGAACGCACACCTCCTGTCTTCGTTTGGTCAGTCCTTTTGAGAGACCGGGACCACCCCTATTCGGAATCCATCCCAGCATGTGATCAACTTTTGACTACGCCAACAGACCATGATGAACTGAGGCGAGCCATTGAACCTGGAGTTCGACTTTCTCGATTGCTGCAGTCCCTCGAAGCCGAACGAGAATCAACCCGTCTGTCCTTAGAAACAGCCCATCGTGAAACGCAACGGGCACACGCTGCCACCGAACGGATGCGTCGACGGGCATTGACTGATGAACTCACTCGACTCGGCAACCGCCGGGCAGCTTTGGAGCACATGAAAGATTGCTGGGATAAACGTGGTCCACTTGGGGTGGTCATGATCGATCTTGATCATTTCAAAGAAATCAATGATCGGTATGGCCATGGCATCGGAGACATGGTCTTGGAGGCGGTTGCAGATCGCTGGAAGCGGTGCACAAGATCTGGCGATCAGTTGTACCGCATGGGCGGCGAAGAGTTTTTGCTGCTCTGCCCTCGCGCCGACGAGAGCATCGCCGCAACAGCGGCCGAACGGCTGCGTCGCGCACTCGAAGAGCACACCATTCCAACTGATGCCGGGCCAATTGCCATCACACTTAGCGCTGGCGTAGCCGCCCGGTCTGTTGAAATGAGTTCACACCATGACCTTTTGCGTACGGCAGACCGCGCTCTGTACCAGGCAAAGGATGCCGGACGAAATCAAATTCGTCGCGAATCCAGTATGCGCCGCGCGGGCTAATTCATCAGGACTCAACCGGCTGCTTGGCTTCAAGCCATCCCCGCCAGCCACCATCCATTGAAGTGGCGTTGGTGTACCCCATGGATACCAGAGATTCCGCCGCAATGGCTGATCGGTAGCCACCCCCGCAATAAAGAACCAACCGTGCCTCTTGGTTCGGGAATGTCGATTCAATGTCGCGCTCAATGACACCTTTCGAGAGATGCACGGCTCCAGGAATATGACCGGCGGCAAACTCACTTTGCTCCCGAACATCCACCAGGATGAACGATTCCCCCCCTTTATCTCTGGCTTGGATGATCTCATCCACAGTGCACTCACATATGCGCTGGCGAGCTTGGTCGACCCGGGCTAAAAACAATTGGCTGTGCTTCATCTTTGATCCGTCTCGTTATTTTATTAACAATCAATTGCCACTTTAAAAATGGTTCATCGTTCAAGCCACACGCTTTGCTCTGCGTCTCACTCAGGATATTAAAAATCATGATTTTCAGGTCTCTTGCCTTATTTGCCCTTACCGCCACTGCCTCGGCTGACTTGGTCATCGACTCCGCCCTAGGCACCAGCTTGGATGTCTCACACGCAGTGGGCTCTGGGGACCTGACCTCTTACATGGTCATCGATTTTGGCGCAACCGGCGGCGAAAGTGTTGCGTTCAGTTACTCATGGAGTGGTCCTACCACCCCTACCAGCAACGACATGATCGAAGCCATTGTGGACGAAGGATTTTTAAGTTGGGAATACACCGAGTTTGCCGGCTTCGGCCGGGCCATAGATAATTTCACCTACGGAGACATGACCGGAGACCAAAGTCTCTTCTGGGGACTCAGTTTGGGCGAAGTGGTGGACCCCGGCGTGTCTTGGGAGGGATCCCCGGTTGGAATTTCAACCAATCTCTTGGGCAACAATTCAATTGACGGCTGGTACAACGGTTTCAACGAAGACTTCTCAACGATTCCACCAGTCCTCCCGTTGGTCCCAGCCCCCGGCGTGCTCACTGCACTGGTGCTGGTGGGTGGCTCTGGTCGACATCGACGCCATACCCACTGAACCCTAAGCATATTCCTTCGTAGGATTGATCCGAAGCCTCCACGCTTCTTGGAAAGGATCAACCATGCTTATTTCAACACCACTTTCGCTGTTCATGGCTCTTGCCTCACTGAACGGTCCAGATGACCTGTCTATTGAACGAAAGTTCAGTGCGGTTCTCGTACAAAACGGGATGAGGCTGGAGGTAGAAGGCTCGGGCCCAGAAGCATTTTTTGTGGAAATTGATGGTTCGCGTCTGCCCAAAGAACTCACCCGGTGGCAGGACGGAACACTAGAAATTCTTAATGAAGATGGCGAAGTGGTACTCCAATTCCCGCTGGCCATTGGCGGCGGCGAGATGGCAGAAATGGCCCCGCGTCGCCCCAAAGACCAAGCCAAGCCCAAGTCAGAATTTCCGGCAGTCCCTGGCTTCATGGGTATAGAGATGACGCCAGTTGAGTCATTGCCTCCGATGCTCGAACGCAATGAACAATGGGACATTGACCCCACCCGCTGCACAAAGGTTGCCTCAATTGTTCCGGATTCACCAGCCGCACGAGCGGGTCTTCGGACTGGAGACATCATTGTGCCGCAGACTGAGCGCAGTGCTGATCCCAAGACGCTGGCGAGGACCATCGCGAGCATGCAACCAGGCACGGTGGTTTCCGCAGTGGTCATCCGAGATGGTAAAAAAATTACGATTGAAGTGGAACTGGGCGCACGACTTGAATTCACTACCGATGACCGGCGCATGATGGAACTACGAGATCGAGCCGCGCAGATGCAAAGGATGATGGGTGATTTGGAACGCCAAATTCAAAATCGAATGCAAAAATTCGAACATGAACAAGTGATGCCATTCATGCGAGACGCCCAGCAACGACTAGAAAAAAGCATGCAAAGATCACATTCCGGAATGGAGTTTGAACGCTGGGAACTGGACATGAATCTGTTGATGCGCCAATTCGAATTCGAAATCAAACGCCGATTTGAGCAACTTGAGAAAGAATTTAGACCTTGGGCCGCAGAGGTCGGCAATCGGCTCGAACAGCAATTGCAACGTTGGGGAGAAGACATTGGTGAATGGTCGGACGAGCTCCGATACAAAGAAGACCCAAGGGCAACCGAACCAAACAACCAAGACTTGTAAACACTTTGGATACCTGGGCGCAGCTCCCAAATTGAACATGCAGTCTTACGGTTGACCGTTGGCTGGGACACGGGTACTCTTTGTAGCCAATGCTACATGATATCCGCCTCGCCAAAATCATGCTGCCCCTTGCCATCGTTTCCGTTCCGAATACAACTCTCGGAGCATCCACAACCAAAGAGGGCCACACCCTTTGGCAACCAACTCCTCGCAGCGAATGGCGTGAGATGAGCGCCGACCGGCCGGACTTCACTGAGAGCCCGTACACCGTTGATGCGGGTGCTTTTCAGTTGGAAATGAGCTTCGTAGATTTTAGTCGCACTGGCGATGCCAAATCTACTGCGGTAGCACCCATCAACTTCAAAGTCGGCCTTCGGCATGACATGGATATTCAATTCGTGATCGACCCATATGTGATCTCTGATGACGGCATTGAAAAATTTGATGGTGTCGGTGACACACAAATCCGGCTCAAGATGAACCTATGGGGAAACGACTCCTCTGGCGACGCCTTCGCAGTGATGCCGTTTATTCAATTGCCCACATCGAGAAATAAAATCGGGAGTACCGAAGTTGAAGGCGGATTGATTCTTCCTTACGCCACCACCGTGAGTGATTCCATCGGCCTGGGCCTCATGGCCGAAGTCGACTTGATTCATGATGACCTCGGAGATCAATACGAGATCGAGTACGTCGGTACTGGGGTGCTCGGCTTTGAGATCAACGAAAAGTTGGGGATTTACCTCGAAGGTATTGCGATCGTAAAACCCGATGCCGACGAGGAATTCACTTCTATTCTTGGAATTGGCACCACATATGAAATAGCCAACGACACCGTGCTTGACGCTGGATTCAATTTCGGCTTGGAGGGCGATGCCGACAACTTCAACTTCTTTACCGGCATCTCCATTCGGTATTGATCCTCCTCAAGCCGCCGAATACTGGAGCCGCTTGGCCGCCTCTTCAACCAACTTGGAGAGATGCCGACGCTGACGTTGACCGGCACCGATTCGGAAGGCGAGTCCGGCGTACAAACAACGATCAGACTGCAAATGACGGTGAACCAATTCTGCGGAAGCAACCAAAGTCCCGCCACCGGGCAAATCACCTTCGATCCACCACCCCCCCCGCCGCATCGCCAAAGCGGTATCGCCGGCTTCAAAGATCACACCCACACCGCCTACCCCAATATTCGCCAGTTGCACTGAAATCGGCGGCGCGACCACCGGACGCACCAGTGCGGGGTCAGCCGATTCTCCACCACTAGCCAGAGCAACCCAAGCTCGCTCGGCAGCAGCCCCAGTTACGCCGGCGGGCAACGGTCTTAACTTTAAACCCGACGGACACGGCCCAAGATCTGTTCGGGTCACCCGACGCCGTCTTCGCACGCGGGTAGGTGCCTGCAATTGCAAAGTGTCACCCCGACTGAACACGACCTCAGTCGAGAAGTCCCAACGATTTTGACCAATCGCAATAGTGCCGCGCATCCGAACACCAGGATCAAGAATAAGTGGATGCCCAAAGGCCGTTGGTGCCTCAACGAGCAAACTGTCACAACTCAATCCAAGCACACGAAGCCGCCAAGTCAATCCTCCTTCTTCGCCATCAAGTGTGCACTCGATAGTGCCACCTCGAGCTTTCACTTCTTCCAGTGACTCTCGCCAGTGTTCGGTACGGGATTGACGTGCTTGCATTCTTGAACTCCGTTCTCCCCGCAAACTCCACGGGACAACATCAGCATTCGAAACAACGTCCCCAAGAAGAAATGAATTTCGTGATTCAACCGTAATCAGGCCGCAAAATCCGCACCAACGGATCTTCAGCCTGAATTGACGCCCATCCGGCTTGTCCCAATGTTTGACTCAACAAGGATTCGGTCCAAAGACGGCGATGGGGTTCATCGGGGTGGAGTGGGCCATCATTGTTGGCTTCCGCCCCTTCACGTAAGGCAAAGACTGTGTCACGCTCAGACCAAACCATGCGGACACCTTCGGCCAATCCGTCTCCCCACTGACCGGTGGACAGCAGTGGCCAATACAAACCCGGAATATCTTCGATGATCAATACCCCTTGGCGCGACAGACACTTTGAGAGCCGATGCAAAAGGTTCACGAACGCATTCGGACACACCAACTCCATCAGGGTGTTCCCCAGAAGCAATGCGGCATCAAATGGGCCCTCGGGCAATGGCAACGATTGATCTCGAACATCTTGCTGCACCAAATCATCACGATGACCGCAACCTTCAGCGACCCAATTTAAAGCTCTGGAATCGTGATCTAGACCAACAACGTGGTGCCCATCCCTACGCAAGGGAATCAGCAATCTGCCTGCACCACAACCCAGATCCAAAATCCGCCGCGGACCATCCGAAAAATAGGCCCGCAGGTGTTTGAGCTGGTCGATGTGCTCTTGAGGCTCCAGCGGCATACGAGCATCTCGTGCAAATTGATCGTCAGGGTGTTCATATGACTCCATCGTGATCAGCTCCTTCGGGGCAGTTGCTTTGATGGCATCCGGTTGGCTTGCTGAATCTGGCGTGGCATCGATCCATATTGTTCCTCACCATACGCCTGTTGCTCTGCCAACTCGATGGCGTCAAGCACAAGCTGTTTTGATTCTGGCTCCGGCCAACGCATTTGGTTCATCCACAAACCAAGCGGCTGGCCGGCCGGACGCACAAACCCTCTTCGGCGAAGACGCTTCAATAAAGTTCGGAAAGGACCACCGCGACGGCGCCGCTTGTGAATACCAAATACCGCCCACACCGCAGCGGCGACCAAAAGTATCAAGATGGGCCAACGAAGTCGCGTCCCGATACCGAAGAGAATGACTGACGCGTTATCCGAAAAGTCCACCCCTAAAAAGCCTTCCAACGCCACCTGGAATGGCATTTTTTTACCCGTGCCATACCCGTTGAGATTCCGATTTAAATCTTCACCCAAATCCGCCAGCAAGCCTGCGAAACCTCGATCCGAACCAAGCGACCGAAAAGACATCAGATCCGCAGCCGGGGTGGGCTCCAATCTCACCCACGAGTTGGGGCCTTTCCTAACTTCAGCCCAGGCATGCGCATCAAGTCGCCGGATAACCCGTTTTCCAGCGGATGGTTCATCCCCGACCAACCATCCGATCACGACTCTTGATTCAATCCCAATGGACTGGCACATCGCTACCAAAGATGTAGCGAAGAATTCACAATGCCCACGCTTCACGCGGAGGAATGCTTCGATTGGATCCTCATTTTCACGAATGCGCAACAACGAGAGGTCCAAGTCATAAACGTACTCACCAGAGGACGCGAAATGCCGCTCCAAGATCTGCGCGGCTTCGACTTTGGCTTCAAAATTGCCGCCAATTGTATCCGCGTCAAATTGCTCGTCCGACAGGATGCGAAGAGCCCGTTCGGCCATGATTTTTCGAGCAATGCTTTCGGGATTCCACCAATCTCCCCGGCGTTGTGGTCGAGTCGTTGAGCCGAGGTATGACAGGACTTCAGGGGCCGCTGGATCCACTCGGGTCACCACATTCCAGTTGGTGGTCCCAGGGAACTCGGGCTCTACAACGGCGACCCGATCAGTCATTCTGATCAACGTAGGCACATCACATTCCAGGCGGACTGGTGCGCCTGGTGCACCCAATCGCCACTGGGGCTCGTCCATGTCAAATCGAAGCTGTAACCGGTCGCCTGACTCCGGGCCAATCATCCCAACATCACCCTCACCATCGACCATGCGCTGGCTTGATCGTGGCGGATACCAACGACCTTCACTCGCGGCAGTTAAAACGCCGCACCGAAGGTACAAGGCGCCTTGGGCTGCGGGAGAGACCACCGGAGTGACTTCTACCGTGCCAATGACGGACGGATCCAGAACAATTCGCCCCCCCGAGACTGACAAGTCGATCCCATCGTCCACGGCTCGCTCAATGGCTTCCGTTTTCGGGGTCGGAATTCGGAAACGGCCAATGCTGCGAGGGAGAACCAAGAAAACTAGTCCGCCGCCAACCACACTTAAAAGAAAAAGCCGGTTCCCAACCCGATACCGAGCTCTTCGAGCCAACCTCTTGGCGTCGTCTGATCCTCGATCTTCACCAGTCTGTTGAAGTATGACCGCCGAAAATGCCAACCGCGCCCAAACCAACATGGTCAACCACATCAGCAAGGGCGGCTGCTCTCGCAATGCCGCGGAAAAAACCATCAATGCGGACAACGATAAGAGCTGGGTCTCATCACGACCTGACCGGCGATCAAAGCATTTCAAAACCAACAGGTGCAATGAGAAGTCGGCCAAGATCACTTCAACTTCAAGGCCCGACCGTGAACGCAACACCGCAAACAACACCGCGGCAACCGCCAAAGTAGCGCTCATCAAACGAGGCAACTGAACCCGGCCTTGTAGAACAGGACCAACCAAGATCAATACAAAAAAACCAGGCAAGAACCGTTCCAGATTGCTCCAAGCCAACGCTTCAATGAGCATCGCAAAAAACACGGTCCAGTTGGTAGCACGCTGGATCAACTTCATCTGAGTTCTTCCAGAATGGGAGACGCGGACCCCAGCCGACCGGATCTGGCATCCCATTCAGTGGAAGTATCAATGGTCAAAACACCCTCGTCGGAAATCGGAGAGACCGCTTTACGGCCTCCGCCGGAAAACTCCGGAGTAATTCTGGCCAATGCCTCCTCACCGGCATGGACACCTTCATATCCAATGCCTTCTCCAAGAATATCCAGCCGTACACGTTCCCCCCGACGTTCCCGGTGGGACATGATGGTGGCCGCAAGAGAGATGGCACGCTCTCTTTGCGGAACTGATGCACCTTGCAAGACCAGACGAATCATTACCCGAGGTGGATATATTCGGCCACGCTGACGAGACAAGAGCACCCCGTGACGCATCGAGGCGCGGGCGGCCAAATCACTCCGCCGGTCGCCAGGTCGCCAGGCGCGGATGCCCAGAGGCTCGCCATCGTCTCCTGTTTGTCGATGCGAGGTTTCCCCAAGTCCCCGAGATCCGAGCGCACGAAGAAGTTGTGGTGGCAAGTCGAAGTGCTTGGGACGAACGATCAGCTCACGTTGAATATTCCACCGCACCCGCTTGCCAAGAAGACCGAAGGGAAATCCTGATTCGGCCTGCAAACTGGACCATTCGTAAACACCACGTGCAGATGGATTCCAAGACAAATAAACCAATTGAGAAGCACGCACTGGAAGATGACCTATTCGGGATTCCAAGCGTTGTCGTTCATGCTGATCTGATGTAATGATCATGGACAACTCAATTGCCAGAGCATCACCACCAGCCCGTTGGTGAAGTACGACGGGGAGGAGCGCCTCAGCACCCGCACGCAACAAAGGAACCGACTCAGGTACAGCCTGAAAACCAAGCATCATCGGACCGGACTGCAGGCCGCCAGACAAAATAGCGGCGACCAGCAGAGCAAAAACAAAGACCAATAGATTTAAACCGGCCAGCATGCCAATCGCCCCAAGTGCCAAGACAAGGACGAAAAAAAACATTCCACCTGGCCGGACTAGCGTCTGCCGGGATGCCGCGCGGCGTTCCATATCTCAAGGATAGGTTCGGTTCAGATCAAGCCTGCGTGGAATCATCCAATGACTCAGGGATGATCGCCTCTGCCCCCGCATCGTCTTTCGGAGATTCGCTTTCTGGAGGCTCAGAGGCGGCCTGAGCCTCCGCTGAACGATCAAACCCGTCCACCAATGGAAGATCATCCAACGACCCTAGCCCAAACACACGAAGGAATTCGCGGCTGGTGCCGTACAGGTTAGGCCGGCCGGGGACTTCAGCCTGGCCGACAATCTGAACCAATCGATGTTCCGTCAAAAGACGCAAGTGATCTTGACTCGCCACGCCTCGCAACTCATCAATCTCGGCTCGCAGCACTGGCTGACGCCAAGCCACGATGGAGAGCGTTTCCAATTGAGCAGGGCTGAGTTCACGACGCTTTTTTTCATGATGAACATGATCAAGCAAAGGTGAAATCTCAGGGTGGGTGAGCAGTTGCCAGCCTCCCGCAAGACGATCGATGCGAAATGCACGATCATGCTCCGCGTAGAACGCATTGAGTTCCTCAATCGCTTCACGAACTTGGGCTTCTCGGCCTTTCCCACTCAAGCCCAACCAGTTGGCGAGACGCCCTTCTCCCAAAGGCTTGTCAGCGGAAATAAGCAGGCCTTCTACTCGGCGGACGAGCGGCATGGATTCAAGGCGGGATGGCTCAGCCGTTTGACCAACTTCGGCGGGGCTTGCTTCGAGAGTGGCATCTTCGGAACCGGACAAGCTCAGTTCTTCCCTGCCAGGTCAATGCGTGCTCTCTCGGCACTCTGAGCGGCTTCAGCTTCAACAACCGAACCACTCGCTTGTACGTCGCTGTTGGCATTGGCCAAGGCGGTGCGAGCGGCGTCAATATCAACATCAGAAGGGGTTTCGCATTGTTCCGCCAAAATGACCAGGCCTTCTTCACCGACCTGGGCAAAGCCACCATGGACCGCGAACCAATGAGAGTCACCTTCAGCATCCAGCCGAAGCAGACCTATACCCAACTTGACCAAAAGAGGTGCTCGCCCATCCGCCACACCAAGCTGTCCGTCGTGGGCGGGGATACTGGCGTATTCCACAGAGCCTGAAAAGGCAGCGGAAGATGGAGTCACGATGCGGCAAGAAAAAGACATGAGGTTCCTTTGATGCTTTTGACAAAGCTCAGTGAGCGTTGATCAATCGTCGAATCGGCCTATGGCAACGGACACATTGTGACCACCAAATCCGAAGGTGTTGTTCAGTACCAACCGTACCTTCCGCTCCCGAGCTGTGTGCGGAGTAAAGTCCAAACCAACGAATTCTTCATCCGGGTTATCGCAGTTGATGGTGGGAGGAACAACCCCGTCGCGACACGACAAGATACTGAAGACTGTTTCTAAGCCTCCCGCTGCTCCGAGAGTGTGCCCGATCATGCTCTTGGTGCTGCAGACCGAAACTGAGGGAGCGTGATTCCCAAAGAGTGCCTTGATCGCCCGAACTTCCGCCACGTCACCAATGGGGGTAGAGGTTCCGTGGGCATTGATGCTGTCCACATCTTCGAGATTTCGTCCAGCTTCCTCCAATGCGAAGGCCATGGCTCGACGCCCACCTTCCCCTTGATCGTCAGGAGCGGTGATATGACCGGCGTCGCCAGTGATACCACCACCCAAGATCTCAGCGTGAATCTTGGCACCTCGGGCCTTGGCAAAGTCCAGACGTTCCAGAACCAAGATGGCCGCACCTTCACCCATGACGAATCCATCACGGTCTCGATCAAACGGCCGCGAAGCCGCGCTGGGGTCGGCATTTCGGGTTGACAATGCCTTCATGGCACCAAAGGAGCCAATACAAAGCGGGGTAATTGAGGCTTCTGACCCACCGGCAACCATGACATCAGCTCGGCCAAGACGAATCAGGTCACATGCGGCCAAGATGTTGTGCCCACCGGTGGCACACGCCGTGCCAATGGCTGAATTGGGGCCCTTCAATCCATTACGGATCGAGATGTTGCCCGCAGCACTATTCAGCATGAGCCGCGGCACGGTGAAGGGACTAATCCTTCGGGGGCCCGATTCTTGAAGTTTTTCGATGCCCTGTTCAATGGTAGAGATGCCCGCGACGCCTGAACCAACCACAACACCGTGGCGGTAGGGATCACCACTTGTGAAGTCATAGCCAGAATCTTTGACCGCTTCATCAGCGGCCCACATTGCCAATTGGCAATAGCGATCCATTCGGCGAGCAGCCTTGTCATCAACTACTGGATTTGGAGTCCAGTCTCGAACCTCACCAGCAACCTTGCACGACCAAACAGATTCCGCTTGGTCAAAGCACTGAATGGTGTCGATACCGGATCGACCCGACTGAAGGGCGGACCAAATCGTGGGCACGTCACGACCAAGATTGGTAATCGCACCAAGCCCCGTCACTACGACGCGTTGGTGATCAGGTCTTGGTGATGGAGATGCAGCGGTCATCGGCCGGTCATCCGTGGTTGGGGGTGGTTAGCCGTTTTGCTTGCTCTCGATGAATTCGATCGCTTGACCGACCGTCTGGATCGACTCGGCTTGATCTTCAGGAATCTCAATCCCGAAGGTTTCTTCAAGCTTCATGACCAACTCCACCACATCAAGGCTGTCGGCTTTGAGGTCAACAATGAAGTTGGACTCCATTTTGACCGTCTCAACTTCGACGTTGAGTTCTTCAGCAACGACAGAGAACACTTTTTCTTGCAAATCGCTCATGAACAGTTACTCCGCGGTCCCGGTCTGGGACGGCATGGATTGGGAAAGAATAGCCGAGCCCCGGGCAGACTGCCACCAAGGCACGAACTGGGGATGATCAGTCAGTCATACCGCCATCAACGGCCAAGACGCGGCCATTGACAAAAGAGGCTCCATCGCTGGCCAAGAAAGAAACTGCGTGTGCGACCTCCTCAGGGGTTCCAAACCGCTTGGTTGGAATCCGCTTTGCCGCCTCCTCTTTGACGAGATCGGGGAGTGCATCGGTCATATCCGTCGCGATAAAGCCCGGAGCCACGACGTTGGCCGTGATCCCTTTGCCCGCAAATTCCTTGCCGATGGTCTTGGTAAACCCGATCATGCCAGCCTTGGCCGCCGCGTAATTCGCCTGACCGGGGTTCCCCATGACACCGCTTACCGATCCAACATTGATGATTCGACCGAATCGACCTCGCATCATTGGACGGACTGCGGCACGGCAAGCAACAAAAGCCGATCGAAGATTGACGTGGATGACCTCATCCCATGCTTCATCAGACATTCGCAGCAGCAAATCATCACGGGTGATGCCTGCATTATTGACCAAGATGTCAAAGCGACCATGGCGTTCGGCGGCACCTGTCACGGCTTGAGCGAGTGATTCACCATTGCCGATGTCACCAGGGCAGGCTTCAGCGCTACCACCGTTTTCAATAATTTCTTTGGCCAATGATTCCAGCCGGTCGGCAGAGCGTGCGACCAAAATCACATGACAGCCATCGGCCGCCAACTTTTCGGCGACAGCTCGGCCAATACCGCGGCTCGCTCCGGTGACAAATGCAACACGTCGGTCCATGACGTCAAACTCCAATCAATTTCACACCAGACAGCGGTGCAGATCACATGTCAGCAGATACGGATGTCAGC
>PAFA01000010.1 GCA_002700845.1 Phycisphaerae bacterium
AGCGGACAGGGCGGGATTCGAACCCGCGGTAGGGGCTAATTCCCCTACGTCGGTTTAGCAAACCGGTGCATTCAGCCACTCTGCCACCTGTCCGTGGTTAGAAGATACTAACGAAAGTTTACGAGAGGAAAGAGGGATACATGCTTGCTTGATGAAGAAAAACCGGCCGCATTTTTCAGCGGCCGGTTCAAGATTGGTTCTCAGGGCCGAAGCCTGAGAGCAGCGATCGAAGATCTTGTCAGATCTTGTCGTTGATGGTCTTGAGAGCACGAACCTTGACGGCTTTTGATGCTGGCTTTGCCTTGAACATCATCTCTTCACCTGTGAATGGGTTGGTGCCCTTGCGAGCCTTGGTGGCTGGCTTCTTTTTCACGGTGAGCTTCATGCCCATGAACTTGACATCGGTGCCCTTCTTGAGGTCAGCAACAGTAAGGGACTCAAGTGCCTCAAACACAGTGTTGACTTCCTTCCGGGTCATCCCGGTTGCATCAACGATGGTGTTGGTGATTTGGCTCTTGGTTCGGACCGTGGCCGATCCAGGAATGCGCTTGACCGATGAACTTGCAGCCTTTTTAGGGGCAGCCTTCTTCGCGGTCTTGCGAGCAGTTGTCTTCTTGGCAGTTTTCTTAGCGGCTTTCTTGGCCGCTTTTTTTGCAGTCTTTTTTCGGGTAGCCATCGTGGCGAATCCTTTCTTTGTCGGAGACGGGAGGGCGATGGGTGATCGATCCGTCGATCTGCACTCCGTTGGTGAGAAAAAATACCGATTCAACAAGCAAGTCGGCAAGTGGTTTTGGCGAAAAACCCTAGAAAAATCGGCTTTTTATGGAAAACATTGCCGCAAGAGAAAATCCCACATGCGGCGAGATCCATCCTGAGGCAGCCCATGGCCGGATCTCGGGTAAAGCATGAACTCAAATGGGTAGCTTTTTTGCTGCAACAGGTCCATCAGTGCGAAGGCATTTGAGACATGAACGTTGTCATCCACAGCTCCATGAATCAGCAAAAGTGGCCCAATTGGGGCGTTGACGTGCTCAAGGCATGAGCCGTTTTGATACCCGTCCGGATTTTCATCCGGCAGACCCATGTACCGTTCGGTGTAGATGCTGTCGTAGTAGCGCCAGTCGACTACTGGAGCCCCGGATACAGCAAAGCGGAACACCTCCGGGTGCTTCAGCAGGCCTAACGCGGACAGGTAGCCTCCGTAAGAGAAGCCGTAAATTCCGACGCGGCTTTCGTCGATATCTGGCCGGGCCGCGACGTGGGCCGCAAGCGCCGCCTGATCCCCCAAATCTACCGTGCCAAGCTGTTCGTACACAGCATCTTGAAAGCCCTTGCTTTGACCAGTGGTCCCCCGACTGGCAATCTTCAAGGTGGCGATCCCAAGTGAATTTTCGGGCCGGGCAAGTTGGTACCTCGGATTAAAACCGAGACTGTGCGGCCCGCCGTACACATCCACCAGAAGAGGGAATGGGCCACCGCCATGACCTGCAGGAAGATGAAGGACCCCAAAAATCTCTACACCATCGATGGTGGTTGACACCAACTGGGCAATCGGCGACGTGGCATCAGCATCAAGCGATGTTGGTCTTGCCACCAGAGTGTGAACGTCCCCGTTCCCACAGTGCAATCGGATTTCAGGAGGTGTCCCTATCGATTGGTGGGCGGCGACAAATGCATCTCCTGCCGGCGCATGGGTAATGACATGATGGCCCGCCTCCGGGCTAAGACACCGTAAACCTGTGCCATCTAGAGCAACTTCAAACAGTTGCTGATGCAAAGGGAGGTCCGGTTGTGCAGAAGCAACAAATCGCATGCGGCCATCTTGTTCATTCAGTGAGACAATCTCACCGGCGACCCTCCCAGGGGGAGTAAGTGCTACTGGGTATCCTCCCGTAGTCAAGGAACACAACTGCCATCCCATCCATCCTGACTGCTGGGATTGATGAATGAACCGTACGCCGTCGCTAAGAAAACGCCGATCAGGATTGTTCTCGTGCCAACACGGCTGAAACTCAGAGAGGACGACCCGCGTCACTTTTTTGAGAAGGTCGACCCAGACCAATTCCCAGCGCTGTTGACGTCGATCAGTGCGATGAAAAAGCAGTTCATGGTCACCGTGGCAAGTGACGCCATAGATATACCAAGGCTCATCAGGCTCCAGCTCGGGCTGGGTAGGGAGGATCCAACGCTCTCCGGATTCGAGGTCAAAGTGCTCAAGATCTGCCAGTGGATTTGGATCACCAGGCTTTGGGTAGGCCTCGGTTGAAAGCTGAGGTCTGACTGATGTCATGTTTACCGTGAGGGGGTACTGAGGGACATCGGTGTCATCGAACCGGTAGTAGACAATCCCTTGACTGTCACCGCGCCACCACATGGCTTCCTCAACATCAAGTTCTTCACCGTAAACCCAAGAAGCCGTTCCATATTTGATCAGGTCCGTGCCTTCAGTGGTGACAACTTGAGATCGGTCTGAGTCAACGCCGCGAAGCACAATGTTGTTGTTCTCGGAAACGGAAACCCATGATCCGTCGGGACTTGGTGCAGAATCCAGTTGTCGGCCCCGGGCTGGCCGACGACGTTCCGTCCGGGAATCTGGTTCAGGGGGCTCCCCCAAGGAAGCATGACCCTGCAGATTAAAAATCCGATCGACTCCTCCCCCGATCCAGCAGGCGGAACCATCAGAAAACCAACGGACTGGGACTCGAGCGTCACGTCGATCCGACCAAGAGGTGCGCTGCGCCAAAAAGTAATCTGAGGAGTTCGGCGGGTTTACCGAAGTGATTTCAGGGACGCGCGACTGCGCAGTACATCCCGCAAGGATGAGGACGCCACACCAAAAAAGCATGAGCTTCATGCGATAGCGCACATTTCACGAAATGCCGCAAGGCGCTGACGAATGCCGTCCGCCCCAGCAAGGTGGAGTGCCTTGGTGGCAAAATCAGAGATCGTAAAGCTGGCGGTTACGGTTCCTAGGGCCGCAGCGTTTCGCAAGTCAGCCAGTGATGGTGAATTGTTCCCCTGCAGATAGGCCATCATGGCGCCGGCAAAAGTGTCGCCTGCACCAGTGGGGTCACGGACTTCAGAGGCCGCAGATGGCCAGGCTGGAAGAACCGCAATACCCTCTTTGTGGGCAATGATGCAACCGTGCTGCCCCTTCTTCACGATGGCAAACTGAGGGCCATGGTCCAACAATCGATGGGCTGCATCAACCAGTGAAGGCGCACTGGTAAAGTCCGCGGCTTCCTCCTCGTTCATAACAACCCCGTGGACCTGTGCAAGAAGGCTTTCGAGATCTGGTCGAGCCACATCGATCCAAAGACCCATGGTGTCAGCAACAGCAAGTTCAACCGAGGGCATCGCGGCGAGAAGGGCGGCTTGATGGGCCGGATGAGAGTTGCCCAGCAACACGTGAGGGAGACGGGCTACCGAATCCGGGACCGGAGCGGGGGCACCTTCAAGCACTCCAAGGATGGTGAAGTCAGTGGTACGTTGATCAGGATTTTCACCGTAGCAACCACCCCACTGGAACGTCTCTTCCCCAGATCGAACATCGAGTCCACAAAGTCCAACCCCAATTGATGAAAGAGCATCCGTATGGACAGAGGGGAAGTCCTCACCAACCGCCCCGACCAATTCAACGCCAGGTCGAAGCAGAGCGGCGGCCGTGGCTGCGTACGAGGCTGATCCCCCCAAAACACGATCGGCCGATCCCCACGGTGCACGAATGGTGTCGATCCCGACGGTGCCGCCGATGGCCAGACCACTCATGAGGGGAGCCCTGCCATATGCGTAGAGGCGATACGGCGGAGAACCGTGTGCAGAATGCCACCCTGTTTCCAGTACCCGACTTCAACGGGTGTGTCGAGTCGGCATACCGCATGAAATGAGACAACGCTGCCGTCGGTTTTGGTGGCCCGCACAGGCACTTGGCAACCCGGCTCGAGCTCGTCAGGAATATCAATATCAAAGGACTCGTGCCCAGTCAGTCCCAGAGATTCGGAAGATTCACCATCGGCAAAGCACAGCGGCAATACCCCCATGCCAACCAAATTGGAGCGGTGAATGCGTTCAAAACTCTCAGCAATAACCGACTTGACCCCGAGGAGGAAGGTGCCTTTCGCCGCCCAGTCACGGCTGGAACCCATGCCGTAGTCCTTGCCCGCCAAGACAACCAAGGGGACCCCAGAGGCCTTCGCTGATGAGGCGGCGTCATAGATCGAGGTCACCTCGCCATTGGTAAAGTCGGTGGTAAAACCGCCTTCGGTACCAGGGGCGAGTTCGTTACGAACTCGAACATTGGCAAAGGTGCCTCGGGTCATGATTCGGTCGTTGCCACGCCTAGAGCCATACGAGTTGAACATCGACACCGCAACGCCGCGATCGACGAGCCACTGTCCAGCAGGCGAATCGACTTTAATCGCCCCCGCGGGAGAGATGTGGTCGGTGGTGACCGAATCCGCAAGTTTGGCAAGAACGCGTGCGCCACGGATGTCCGCGCGATCACTGACGTCTCCACTTAGATCAGAAAAGAATGGTGGATTCTGAATGTAGGTAGAGTCTTCGTCCCACTGGTAGCGTGCTCCGCCTTCAACGTCAATGGTGCGCCACGCGTCCGAACCTTCAAAGACCGATGCGTACTCCGTTTCAAACTGTTCTCGCTGAACATGCGCTCGGACAGCGGCATCGACTTCTTCAGGACTCGGCCAGACTTCAGAAAGCATGACGGGGTTGCCTGCAGAATCGACACCGATCGGCTCAGTGTCCAGATCAATATCAACGGTGCCAGCCACGGCATAGGCGACGACCAAGGGTGGAGAGGCGAGCCAATTGGCCCGAATATCAGGACCAATCCGACCTTCAAAATTTCGATTTCCTGAAAGAACGGAACAGGCAACAAGATCACCGGAGTGGATTGCTTCCCGAATCGGGTCTGGCAATGGCCCAGAGTTGCCAATGCAAGTGGTGCAGCCATACCCAACGGTATGGAACCCTAGAGTTTCAAGTCCATCCATAAGACCGGCGGATTCCAGGTAGTTGGTGACGACCCGAGATCCTGGAGCCAGGGATGTCTTTACCCATGGCTTCCGTCGAAGACCACGGGCGGCCAGCTTTTGGGCCAGCAAGCCAGCCGCCATCATCACCGATGGGTTTGAAGTGTTGGTGCAACTGGTTATTGCGGCAATGACAACGGAACCATCACGTAGGACCTCGGGCCCATTTTCAAGCTGCGCCTGGGCGGTCTTGGTCTCACCGGACTGTCGTCCGAACTCATTTTCCAATACCCCCCGCCAACTGCTCTTCATCGCGTCAAGGTCGACACGGTCCTGGGGGCGTCTAGGCCCAGCCAAGGCAGGCTTTACCGTTGAAAGATCCAACTCGATGACATTGGTGTACTTGGCTTCGACCGTTGGATCATGCCACAGACCTTGAGCTTTGCAGCATTCTTCAACCGTCGCACAAAGAGATTCAGGTCGACCAGTAGCACGCAGGTAATCAACCGTGCGTTCATCGACAGGAAAGAAGCCCATGGTTGCGCCGTATTCAGGAGCCATGTTTGCGATCGTGGCCCGATTCGCAAGGGGCATGGCTGTGAGCCCTGGTCCAAAGAATTCAACGAACTTCGAGACAACCCCTTCGGCACGAAGAATTTCAGTGATCCGAAGAACCATGTCCGTTGCGGTGGCGGTTCGGGGCAGTTCACCGGTCACTCTCATCCCGATGACCTCGGGCAGCACCATCGAAACAGCTTGGCCCAACATCACTGCTTCAGCCTCAATACCGCCGACACCCCAGCCAACCACGCCAAGTCCATTAATCATTGTGGTGTGTGAATCGGTGCCTACCAATGAATCTGGGTAAATCCAATGGCCATCATCCATGACCACCGTGGCGAGATGTTCAAGATTGACTTGGTGAACAATGCCCATGGCAGGAGGTACAACCCGGAAGTTGTCAAACGCCTGCTGGCCCCATTTCAGGAACCGGTAGCGTTCGCCATTCCGTTCAAATTCAAGGTTTCCATTAATGGTCAGCGCTTCGCCTGACGCGTAGGCGTCAACCTGAACAGAGTGGTCGACCACCAAGTCACAAGGGACGAGAGGATTGACCAATGAAGCGGAACTGTCATCTCCAGTCATACGAACAATGGCGTCACGCATGGCCGCGAGGTCAACAATTGCAGGGACCCCAGTGAAGTCCTGAAGGATCACGCGTCCAGGTGCGAATGGGATTTCGACTTTCCCGGCATTCCCACGTGCCCAGTTCAGAATATTTTCAATGTCATCATTGGTGATGGATGTGCCGTCGCATTTACGTGCAGCGGCTTCGAGAAGAATTCGAATGGAATACGGCAATTCGCAAAGGCGTTCACCGGCAAGCGATGGAAGGTCAATAAACGAGCGATCACCAGATTCAGTGGAGATATTGCCGCGAAAGGACTGAGGTTCAGGCGTCATAGAGATAGCTTTCGATTGAAGCACACCTGTGAAGGCGACACAGGTTCAAGAGGCAAATAGATTACGGACGAAGGATGGCCGCGAATGGGCGGAGTTCTTCTGGCCAGCGTTCTACCGGAAGGACCATGATGGCCCAAGGGTCGAGGAGACCGTCGCGATCAAGATCCCAATCATGGGAGAATGTTGATTCAGAGGATGAAGCAATAATGTCGAAGAAAGTCTGGACCACATCATCACGCTGGGGCTGGCCTTTGGACAATTCAGTGTCGCCCTTAGAGTCCTGAACATTTTGCCCGTTGCCTCGCTCGTCTGACACCGCTTGGACTCGAGCCCGAGCAGGAACAACCACAGGTTCAACGGATACGTCGATCACACGTGCGATATCAATTGCGATTGCATCAGAAAGTGCAGAATCACGGGCGACGCCCTCACGTGTCTCCGAAACTGGTGCAGATGATTTCCCGACAAATGGACTGATTTCAGGAGAACAACCGCTCCCGAGTGCTGCATCCATAACCGCATCGAGATCAGCCTGATCAATTGTGTTTTCGGAGCCCGCAGTTGAAGCATCAACATTGACTGCTGAAGATCCGTCTACAGATTCGCCCCATGCAAAAAGAAGGGTGACGATGTCCTCTAGGTCAACCCGGTCATCCCCATTGACGTCAGCAATGCATTCGCAGTTGTCAGCAAGACCATTGGCGTTTAGGTCGCCGGCTTCACAAAGGTCCAGGACGTTGTTGTTGTTGCAATCAGTGGCCGTGCCTGAGTTCAAGACCGACAGAAATCCGTCAACCGTATCGCAGCCTGGGATAGAAGAGATCAGAGAGCTGTCGATCGAAAAGAAGGCGACGAGAGAATCGCCAGTTTTTGCTTGCGTGTAGTTCACGGTTCCACTGAAGGTGAAATCATCATCCGTAGCAAGGGTGAACTGGGCGATCAAAACCGCCTGGCCAGTCTCCTCATCGCCAGATGGGTTGTTGCTGAAGATGCCACCTGCACCTTCGCCAGTCGACCATGATGAGCCTGCGACAGGGACGATCGGCGTAGCGTTGCACAGGACCTCAGGGACGAAAACAATGTCGGGGTTCTCAGCCGGGCCGATAGGTTCACCAATCGCTGGAAAAGGTGCAAAGGATTCAAAGGACCGGATCGTTAGAAAGGAGTCTGCTGGGCCAGTGAGGACGTTGGTCAGAATGCTCTCAGAATTGCACCCGAAATCGCCAAGGGGGTGATCCTGCACCAATTGCCCACCTGAAGAAACGAACTCAAGTGGAAACGCAGGCGGGAGCCCTGAAAGCGCAAGCACCTTGTCACCAGGATCATCAAAGGTTGCAAAAATTCGGTACGTGGTCGTGTCGGGGAATGCGGGAACATTCCCAGATTCAACAAACATCGAGACGTAGTCAGCCTGTAAGGCTGAGGCAAGTGACATTGTGGCAATAGATGCGAGACGCATAAGAGCTCCTCCTGAGCGGGCGTCAGACCCGTCTTGGTTCAGCAATCATAGCAGTGGAGCGCTCTGAACTCTCTTGGTTGGGCTCTATACCTACACCCAAGGGGTCAAAATGGCGACGGGCGGATTTGAACCGCCGACCTGAGGGTTATGAATCCTCCGCTCTCACCAACTGAGCTACGTCGCCTTGCGAATCGGTCAGTGTAGCGGCTGGGTCGTCGAACCGGGAAGCCCAGTTTTTGATTCTGCAGCTAGCCAACGGCTTCGATGCCCTTCCATGGACAGCGTTGGGTAGGCATGACGTATGGCCGCCGCCAAGAGGCCCATAAACATCGGCTGCGGTGTCAGGGGGCGGCTTACCAATTCTGGGTGACTCTGCGCAGCAAAGAAGAAGGGGTGCTGATCCAGTGGCAATTCGAGCATCTGCATGATGGGACGTTCGGGGTGGCAGCCTGAGAAGATCAACCCGTGCGACTCAAAGTTGGCAATGTGCTCGGGCTCAACTTCATACCGGTGGCGGAAGCGTTCACGAACCGCCTCGTGGCCAAACAGCCAGTGTGCCAATGTGCCCGGCGTGACTTTGACATCTTGGCCCCCGAGCCTCATCGTCCCGCCAAGACCTTCGATGGCCTTTTGTTCGGGAAGTTCTGAGATAACCGATGTTGCCGACGAGGAAAATTCCGAACTGTGCGCGTCGGTCATGCCGGCCTTATGCCGTGCAAATTCAATGACGGCCATCTGGAAGCCGAGGCATATACCAAGGAACGGAACTCGACTTTCACGGGAGAAGCGGATGGTCTCGATCTTCCCTTCAACGCCGCGGTCGCCAAATCCACCAG
>PAFA01000011.1 GCA_002700845.1 Phycisphaerae bacterium
AGGATTCGAACCTGCGACCTCCGGGTTATGAGCCCGACGAGCTACCTGGCTGCTCTACCCCGCATCAGGTAAGGGGAACAGTATAGCAACATAAGGATTGAGGTCAATCTCAGGCTAGTGTCAACAGTTATGAAGGTTGCAATTGTTGATACTGAGACTTCAGGAACCGGATCCAGTGACGAAATCATCGAGTTGGCTGTGGTCATGGTGGATTACAACTCTGGCGACCCTCAAATAGTTTGGGCCCACAGCGCGCTGCATGACCAAGGGAAAAAGTCCTGCAATGAGGCGCTTGCCATTCACGGTATTTCAGATCAAGAACGCGAAGGAAAAGCCATTCCTAACGCACTTCTAAACGAACTCCAAAATGCAAGTTTGGTGATCGCTCACAACGCTGCATTTGACCGATCAATGATTGGCCGAACTGTGGCATGGTCCTACGAACTTCCATGGCGTTGTTCAGTGCGGCAGATCAAATGGCGACGAGAAAACGTGAGCTTTGTCTCGCTTACCAGCCTCCTCGATCGATACGAGATCTACCGCCCCAAAAGCCATCGGGCCCTTGATGACGCTCTTGGCTTGGCCAAACTTCTCACAAAAAGAGACCACGCTGGTCAAACACTGATGTCTCAACTCATGAGATCGGGCAACCTTGTCGACTAAACATACGATGATGATCGAGGTGTAAGCATGCGCATTGTCTCCTGGAACGTGAATAGCCTAAAGCCGCGACGCGATCGATTCTTTCGCTTCTTAAAGACGTGGAATCCGGATGTTGTGTGTTTACAAGAAACAAAGTCAATGGTCGAAGATCTCCCTCAAGAAGCCATTGAGTCTGCAGGATGGCACCTGTCGGCCGTGGGGCAAAAAACGTACAACGGTGTAGCGCTGGTGAGCAAGCTTCCCATTGAGGTCGTGAGTGAAGGCATCGATGATTTCGAAGATCCACAAGCTCGGTTCATCATGGGTGTGACGGGAGGCATCAGAATCGCGAGTGCATACGTGCCCAATGGAAAAGAAGTCGGAAGTGACAAACACGAGTACAAACTGAAATGGCTGTCTGCGCTGCGAGCCCATCTGGACAAACATGAAGACCCCAATGCCGACCTGGCTATTTTGGGTGATTGGAATTGTGCCCCACGAGATTCCGACGCCAAAAATATCGAAAAATGGCGTGACAGCGTGCTGTGTCATCAGTCAGTACGCGACGCCATTCAGAATGTCCGCAAGTTTGGCTTTACCGACCCCCATGAAAAACTTGATCCAGATGGCGGCGTCTTCACATGGTGGGATTATCGCAGTCTGGGCTTCCCAAAAAATGATGGACTTCGCATCGATCATGCGTTGCTTTCTGAAAGCTTGGCCAAGCGAGTGCAAACCGTTCAGGTGGATCGAGATGAACGCAAAGCACATGCTGATCTTGATATTGGCAAACCTTCAGACCACGCACCATTGGTAGTGGATCTCGACGACTAGCGCGTTCTCAGCAGCAAAGCGACACCCACAACCACAAACGCAAGCCCTACCAACCTCTGTTCGGTAATGGGCCGCTTGGGAAACCCCAAAGTGCCGAATTGATCCAAAAGAGATGAACTTGTCAGTTGGCCAAGCAAAAAGCATGAGAGAAGCAGCACCGCGCCGAGTATTGGTGCGTTGAACAGCATGGTGAAGACGATCACCGCGCCGCAAAGGCCGCCCCACAAACTCCAAATAGGGGCCGAACGAAGCAAGCTGACCCCAGGCACTGGAGCACCAGAAATAACACAGATCAGAGCCACCACAACAAAACCGATCAGCATGTTCCATGTCGCTGCGGTCAGCGGAGCCGCTGCATGACGACTTAACTCTGCGTTCATGCCTGATTGAACCGGCTGAAGCATCCCCGCGATAAACACCCACAGTGCGTGTAGCCAAATCATGAGGTCTCCCGTTCAAATTGAATCGGACGCCCGGTCCCCGAATGTGCAAAATTTCCTTCTTCGTAGACCCGAGTGCCGCGGACAAAGGTTGAACGGACCACTCCCTGAAGTGTTGAACCGTGCCACGGCGACCAATTGCACTTGGTGACCTGCGCACCATCCTGAACAATGACCGACGCTTCGGTATCCACCAAACTGAAGTCTGCATCCAAACCCACCTGCAAGGCTCCTTTTCCTTTGACATCCCAGACCTTCGCAGGATTTTCGGCGCCCCAAGCCGCAATTTGCTCAAAGGTGCACTTTCCAGCAAGAGCCGCATTCACCATGAGGGGCAAAAGCCATTCCACAGAAGGTAAACCCGAGGGGCTCTCTGGATAGGGGTGGGCTTTCTCATCCAAGGTGTGCGGGGCGTGATCTGTGGCCAAAACACTGATGGTGCCATCATGAAGGGCCTCCCAAACAGCAGCACGATCCGCCGGAGATTTCAACGCGGGATTCATCTGCACCCGTGACCCAAGCGTCTTGTAATCAGTGGTGTCAAAAAACATATGGTGGGGACAAGCTTCAGCCGTCACCCACTCCGGCCGAGTGCGAAGTACTTCGCACTCAGCAGCGCTTGAAACGTGCAGAAGGTGAAATCGATGCTTGTGCCGACGAGCAAGGTCGATAGTGCGGGCGGCACTCTTGGCGGCAGCCTCAGCATTTCGGATCTTGGAGTGATCAGTGATGATTCGCCCCCCACCCAATGCGGCGGCATTGGCTTGGACCAATGTTTCATCCTCACAGTGAGCGGCAATCGGAAGCGTTGTCTCCGCAAAGATTTCCTCCAGCGCCTCCTGCTCGTCCACCAACAGATCGCCCGTCGAGGACCCAATAAAGATCTTGATGCCGCAGGCCCGCTGCTCGTCACGAAGCCAGGCGGTGTTCTGCCCGGTGGCCCCAGCAAAGAAACCGTAGTCCACCACGCAGGACCGCTTGGCCCGAGCCAATTTTGCCGAAAGCGCTAGGGACGTTGTTGTATTGGGCGAGGTGTTGGGCATCTCCATGAATGCGGTAACACCCCCCTTTGCGGCCGCCATGGAACCCGTTTTCAGATCTTCTTTGTGGGTCAAACCTGGCTCGCGAAAATGGACTTGATCGTCAATCAAACCAGGAAAGACATGGGCTCCTTCGGCGTCGATGACTTGATCGGAGGCGGCAGATTGCGGCGGATCAAAATCGAGGAACACCCCATCCTCAATAAGGACGTTCTGCTTTGAGACCCCATCAGGACGGACACAGTGGCCCCCACGAATCAACACTCTGGACATAACGGAAGATGCTACGCGAAGCGGTACACTTTCCGTTCCGTGCGACCCATTCCTGTCCTAAACACCAAAGAAATTGACCGCTGCCGAGTGGCTGCCGATGTCGTCGTGAAAGTCCACCAAATGGTGGTCGAGAAGCTACGCCCGGGCGTCACCCCAACCGAACTGGATCGTTGGGTGGGAGAAACGCTATGGGAGCACAAGGCGAAGAGTTGCTTTCTGGGCTACCGCGTGCAACGTCTCCCACCCTTCCCTGGCCAAGCTTGCATCAGTCGAAATGACTGTGTCGTCCATGGTCACCCTTCCCCTGGCGAAGCCCCATTTGCTGTGGGCGATTTGGTCAAAGTCGACGTGGGTGCACTGAGGGATGATTTCATTGGCGATGCCGCATGGACATATCACCTTGGCCCGCCGAACTCAACGGATCGAAAGTTAATGGACGCCGGAATCGCAAGCCTGCGTGCCGGGATTGCTGCCATCAAACCTGGCGGAGAACTTTTGGATTGGGCCGTGGCCGTTCAAGATCTCGTGGAAGGCGAACTTGGGTTGCATCTCGTTCGAGGATTCGGGGGTCATGGCGTTGGTCGACAATTGCACGAGGCCCCATTTATTGCCAATGTCAAACCAAGCTTCCCGGGCGAGTGGACCGAATGCCGGGTTCGCTGGAAGCCAGGCATGCTGGTTGCGCTGGAACCCATGATCGCCACTGGAACAGGTGAAACCACCCAAGAGCACCGAGCGTGGCCCATTCATATCGCAGACGGCTCGCGGTCAGTTCACCATGAACATGATGTTTTGATCACCGAATCCGGTACTGAAATCTTGACTGAAGCACTGGAATCGCTTCCGGACGAACTTCCCGTCTAGCCGCCATTAAGGATGAAGATGCATCCTTGGGATACAGACTTCGAATGGGTGACCATATCGATCCTCCGCCATGTAATGCCCCTCCATTGTCCCCCAAGAGGTTGGGAGTGCACAAAATGACTCGTACTCAAAGGTCTCCCCGGGATCAAGTCGAGGTTGGCAACCAACCACCCCTTCATCATCAATGATATTGCGGTCGCCATCCGCGTCCACAATCTCCCAGTGACGAGTCAAGACCCGGACCGGGCCATCGGTGCTGTTCTCAATGCGAATTCGGTAAATAAAGATCCAGCGTCCCTGCTTGGGGTCGCTGTGCTCGGAAGCAAACCGCGGGGTCGCCTCAACCATGACTTCGTGAGATCTGTCAGACTCCATGGGTTCCAAGTGTATCCAGAGTGGTTTGGCTGGTATGTTTGGAGGTGATGATCTTGCCCCTGCTCCTTGCGGCCGACGCCCTTGTCCAAAACGTGCCCAGCACCATTCACACCTTTGAGATGATGTTTGTTGAGGCCGCGCCCGAGGACGGCGTAAAAGAACCATTTCGGGTGGGAAAGACTGAGGTAAGTTGGGATCTACTCGACGCGTACCGGTTTGAATTGGACCGAAAAGCAGAATCAGAGACACCCAAAAAAGAGAAGAGCGACAGTATTGCTCGCCCCAGCAAGCCCTACATCGCCATGGACCGATCCTTTGGCCACAACGGATATCCAGCGATAAGCATTCAGTACCGTCACGCCCGCTGCTTTGCTCGATGGTTGTCCCTCAAAACCGACCGCCATTACCGACTACCCACTGAGAGTGAGTGGAAAGTTCTGGCCAGCCGATCGGGGGTCACTCCACAGAACATCTTGGACCATGCTTGGCTCGACGAGAATGCTGACTGGGTGACGCATCCACTGGGCGAAAAAAAAACTGATGCGCTCGGCCTGCACGACCTGTTTGGCAATGCTTCAGAGTGGGTGAGCGGCCCCAATGGAGAACACCTGACCTACGGGGGCTGCTACGAAACGTTGGCCAAGGATGCACTCCCTGTCAAAGCCATCCCCGAAGACATGGAAAATTGGAACGCAAGTGACCCCCAGGATCCCCAGAGCATCTGGTGGCTGGCTGACGGAGGATTTGTTGGCATTCGCCTGGTGCTTGAACTTGATGGCGAAGGCAAGCCAGAACCTGCCCCCGCAAAAGGGGTCGAACACGAAACCAAGCCGGACGAGTCCCCGGAGGATGCCAAGCCCAATCCTGACCGACTCAAGGAACGAGGACTTTCTCAATGAACAATTCCCGTCGCAACTTCTTGAGTACTGGGGCAGCAGCTGCATTAGCGCCTTATGCCTTTTCAACCCACACGGAACAAACAATCCGTGTTGGCGTCATTGGTTGCGGAGGCCGTGGAACTGGAGCCATCCGGAATTCTCTTGCCGCATCTCCAATGGTTCGGATTGTGGCCTTGGGCGATGTGTTTGAAGAAAGAGCACAATCCACCGCAGCAAAGCTCGTCAATGAATCCAGGTCCACCGTCACTCCGGAGACCACGTTCTCTGGATTTGACGCCTTCAAGAAAGTTTTGAGCACCGATGTGGACATGGTCATTCTGGCCACGCCCCCCCACTTCCGGCCCCAACATTTTGCCGCCGCCGTTCGGGCGGGGAAACACGTGTTTATGGAAAAGCCCGTCGCAGTGGATGCTCCAGGAGTCCGCGTCGTCATTGAGGCTGCCGCTCAGGCAAAGGACAAGAATCTATCGGTGGTCTCTGGAACCCAACGTCGGCACCAGCAACCTTACTTAGAAGCGATGAGTCAACTTCGTGATGGACGTATCGGTGATGTTCGCAGCGCGAGTTGTTGGTGGAATCAGGGTTTTCTGTGGCGGGTGGATCGCACCGCCACAATGACTGACACCGAGTGGCAAATGCGCAACTGGTTGTATTTCACTTGGCTCTCCGGTGATCACATTGTTGAGCAGCACATCCACAACATTGACATATGCAATTGGGCTCTGGGGGGTCCTCCAAAGTCGGCAACTGGCATGGGAGGACGCGAGGTTCGAACCGGGCCCGAATGGGGCAACATTTTTGATCACTTCTCGATTGATTTCGAATACGAGAACGATGTACGGGTTACCAGTTGGTGTCGACAAATCGATGGCTGCACCGGAAAAGTGGCTGAAGAGATTGTGGGGACCAAGGGCGTCTTGCGCACTGATGGAGGGCGGGCGATCATTACTGGAGAATCACCCTGGCGGACCAAAGGTGGCCGAAATCCATACGAACAAGAGCACGTCGACCTTATTGACTCGATCACGCAAACTGGGCCTTATTTAAATGAAGGAAGACGAATCGCCGAGAGCACCATGACTGCGATCATGGGCCGCGATTCTGCATATTCAGGCAAGCGGCTCCAATGGGAGGAAGCCTTGAACGCCGACGTAAGGCTGGGACCAACCGACTATGCCTTTGGACCACTTCCAGTGCGTCCGGCCTCGGTTCCCGGCTCATAGTCCACGGGATTTCCACGCTCGGCAATCCCTCGCAACATTTCAGAAGAAAGGGGCGGCAATCCACGATCTCTTCGCCAGAGGTTGTGGCCAAGCAACTGCTCAATGGCGGTCGTGGGATCCAGGTGTGGGAACCCAGAGGCAAAGAACAGTCGGGCACTCAGGGCTTCCTCAGCAGCACGCTCAAGAACGGCGTCAAGCAGCCGAGGTTTGCCAAGAACACCAGCAAGATTGGCGGTCACATTGGCAGGGCGGACCATGAGTCGAAACATTGACTCGTAAGCACGCAACATGCCACCAAAGTGAAAATGGACGTGGGGGAAATAGCGAAGCAATTCATCAAATGCTTCCAGATTTGAGACTTCCAGCCTTCCACGAACTGGAAGTGGCTCTGGCTCGACCACGTAGATGCACCGGACGGATCCATGCTGAGTCACCTCTTCAAGCAACTCAAAAAGCCGACTATGGGAAGGGTGGTACCCACCGGCAGCGGGTGCAATCGCAATCGCGCGGGCTTCGGACCGGATGACTGTGGCAACATCAGAGGCCAATTCTGCGGTCAGCGGATCCAGCATTGGGACCGCCTGATCACCAGCCGGACAAGCCGAGAGGACCGCATTGGGCAACTGACGCAACCCCGAACGCACGGACTGTAATGACACCAGTGACCGGCCAGAAACGCAGTCTCGGTTGCCCCCCCCGTAGGTCACGGGCGGGTGATCTTCAGTCCACCATGTCAAAGCATCAAACGGCACATGTGCATGCTACCCATGTGGAGCCTAGGATCGGCGTATGAATGAACAGGCTTGGGACCGGCAGGATCTTCAAAACAACCCGCACGCTGCTGAAGATAAGCCCAGACGAGTCCGCCGGATGTTCGAAGCGATCGCCCCCGCCTACGACCTGAACAATCGCCTGCATTCGTTTTGGCGTGATCAGGCCTGGCGAAAAAAAGCCGTCCGGCTGGCTGAAGTCGGGCCGGAAGACGATGTGCTGGATGTGGCCTGCGGCACCGGGGATTTGACCGAAGCCCTGGCCCAGGCTGGTCCCAAATCGGTTGTGGGCCTGGATTACACGCCAGGCATGCTCGAGATCGCCAGGGACAAACTCAGTAAACAAAGGAACGATCTCTCCATCACTTACGTCCAAGGCGATGCCACTGAATTGGATCTGCCCGACGAAAGCAAAGACGTCATCACGATCGCCTTTGGCATTCGAAACGTGGGTGAGCCCGCAAAAGCTTTCGCAGAATTTCATCGCGTGCTTCGTCCCGGAGGACGCTTGGTGGTTCTGGAGTTCTCCGAACCAACCTTCGCGCCCGCTCGCTGGGGGTCGCGGTTGTGGACGCACCACATCATGCCGAGGACCGCAACTTGGATTTCGGGCGATTCAAGTGGGGCGTATCGGTATTTGCCCCGAAGTGTCGACACGTTTCTCGACGCCAAAAGCTTGGGCGACGCGATGGATGCAGCCGAATTTACAAACGTGTTGACCAAGCCTTTGGACTTCGGCATTTGCGCTTTGCACCGTGGCAAAAAGAACTGAACTGAAACGAACACCGTCCGCGGCTTGTGCCAGCGGACGGTGTGGGTGGACGATTGGGTTCTTGGATCAAGCCAAGAACATGAGTTTCATCAGGCAGAGATCCCAGTCACACGGACTTGCAGATACGGCTGACGATGTCCCATCTTTCGGCGGTATCCCTTGCGTCTCTTGAACTTAATGCTCGTAACCTTGTCAGCCTTGAATTGCTCCAGGACTTCAACCTTTACTGAGGCGCCTTCAACGTAGGGAAGCCCGACGGTTGGCTCGCCTTCGCCAGAAGAGATGAGGAGGACGCGATCGAAAACGATCTCACTCCCAGCCTCAGCACCTTCACGAAGGTCGATTTCGAACTCGTCGCCTTCAGCAACGCGAATTTGGGTTCCACTGTCTTCGACGATGGCGTACATATCTGCTCCAAGCCTGACCCGAAATGAGTCGAATTGAAAATTCTAGCCGCTGAGTGCGTTTGACGCAACATTTTGGGCATCTGGGATGGGTTTCAGGAAGCTGCGGGCCCAGGAACACCCAAGAGCGAAGCCGGCGACACCAGCCCCGGCCCAATCAACCGGCAAGGGGCCCAAAAGACCTGGCCCTCCCCCGAGACGCCAAGACTCAGGCCCCACAAACAATGGAATCAACGCAAGACGCGAGGTTTCTGGGTCGACCAGTTCCGAGGCAAACAAGATCCGTCCCAGAACGCCGATAGGGACCAAAGCGAGCAAGAGGCGGAAGGGAGGGGCATGTGGTGCGACCAGTCGAGCCAAAAACCCAGCGGCAAGGCCGCCCAGTGCTGCACCGCCAGCGGACTGACCAGGATCGTTGGTCACAACCGTAAGGTGCGCCACGGGAAGTGCGACCACCATGGCCAACCACCCCAGTGAAAGTCGGTCAGACACACCCTGATCTGGTGGCTGAGGCTGACAAGCCTCTCCTGTGAACCGCTCCATGACTCGAACAACGCCAAAGAGGGCAATTGACAGAAATACACCATCAAGAAGAACCCCACCCGAAGTGGGGGCAAAAAATCGGTCGATCGAAGGGGCCAGGTGTCGCCCTGCGGCCCAGACAACGATGCCAAAAGCAAACAGTCCCCCACCCGGATCACCAAATCGGAAGGCAATCATGGCCACAACAACCGCAACAGAGATCGCCAAAAGCGACAAAAGGGCAACGGTGACATCCGAAAAGAGCAGTGGCCCAACCGGAGAAGTCCCTTCGGGCCCAGCCCCGACCAACAGGGCTGCGAGGACCATGCCAAAGACCATAGACAAGGTTCGAATTGAGCTGCGCCAGGTGTCGTCCATCTCGTCCGCCTTTCTTCAAACCGTTATCGTCCAATCAACATGAGTGCCATGAAACCATTGGTCTTGACTCCTGGCCCACTGTCTATGGTGGATGCGCTAGATGTCATCCGGAACCATCGACCCGTCGAGCTCGGTCAAGAAGCCTTAGACGCCTTGAACCGGGCCCAATCATCTGTTGAGGCCCTTGCCGCTCAACCTGAGCCGACCTATGGACTCAATACCGGGTTTGGATCACTGTCACGTCACCGGATAGACCATGAAGATCTCGGACGACTCCAAATCAACTTACTCCGCTCCCATGCCGCGGGGATTGGGGAGCCGCTCGACAAGCCAGTCGTTCGCGGCATGTTGATCTTGCTTGCGGCAAGTTTAGCCCGTGGGCATTCTGGGGTCCGACCCGTAGTTGTCACCTCACTGCTTGGGCTCTTGAACAACGACGTTTTGCCAGTGGTGCCTTCCCGAGGATCGGTTGGGGCCTCCGGCGACCTGGCCCCCTTGGCCCACCTGGCACTGGTGCTTCTTGGGGAAGGGGAAGCAGTGTGCGGTGACACAAAAATGTCAGGCCATGACGCACTCTTACGGATCGGCCAAGCGCCTTTAGAGCCATCGACAAAGGAGGGATTGGCCCTCATTAACGGCACCCACCTCATGGCAGCAATGGGCATCTTGCTGGTTGAAGAAGCGCACACCATGATTGCGTTTGCCACGGATATTGCATCCATGTCCATCGATGCTTGCCTTGGAACAGACTCCTACTTGGATCTCGAATTGAACCAACTTCGAAATCATCCCGGTCAAGTTCGAGTTGCCAAACGGATGCAAAATCAAATCGCCGGGTCAACCATTCTCAATTCACATCTTGAGGATGACCCCAGAGTTCAAGACCCATATTCCTTGCGAGCCACGCCAACCGTACTGGGCTCATGCTTGGACCAACTGGAAGCCATCGAGGCTGTTTTTAGTCGTGAGCTTGGGGCCGTTACCGACAACCCGATTGTGACCAGCGACGGACGAGCCATCTCAGGAGCCAATTTTCACGGCATGCCGCTGGCCATTGCACTGGATCATCTGAAATTGTGCATCGCCGCCGTCGCGGGAATCAGCGAACGCCGGACGTACTGGCTTCTTTCTGGAAGGGACGACCAATCAGGTGTCCCGGCCTATTTGGCCCGAGAGGCTGGTCTTGAGTCAGGGCTGATGATTGCTCAATACACTGCCGCCGCTCTGGTGAACGAGATTCGGGTGTCTTGCGCTCCGGCGTCATGCCATAACGTCTCGACGAGCGCGGGAATCGAAGACTTCAACTCCTTTGGGCCGACTGCGGCCTACGGAGCGGAACGGGCCCTTAGTCTGGCGTACAGCGTTTTGGCCGTGGAATTGCTGTGCTCAGCCGATGCGATCGATCTTCGTCGGCCACTGCGTTCTGGCGAAGGCGTTGAAGCGCTTTTTGACTGGTCAAGATCACTGGTACCGTTGCGAAACCGAGACCGACCCATTGGCGGTGACATCGAAAAGCTGACCCAGGCCCTCAAGACCTCCGAGCCGACTAGGATCGAGTCATGACGCAAGCACGCACCATCCGAGCCCCACGTGGCGCTGAACGAACCTGCAAATCATGGGCCGCCGAAGGCGCACTCCGGATGCTGATGAATAATCTGGATCCCGAAGTTGCGGAAATACCAGAAGATCTGGTGGTTTACGGCGGACGAGGGAAGGCCGCACGCTCTTGGGAAGCCTTCGATGCGATTGTTCACGAACTTCAGAATCTTGAAACCGACCAAACACTCCTGGTTCAATCTGGGAAGCCGGTCGGAGTGATTCAAACCCATGAAGATGCCCCCAGAGTGATGATTGCCAACTCGAACCTGGTCCCGCACTGGGCCACTCAATCTCACTTTGATGACCTCGCTGACCGTGGCCTGATGATGTACGGTCAAATGACTGCGGGTTCCTGGATCTACATCGGAACCCAAGGCATCCTGCAAGGGACGTTCGAAACATTTGCTGAGTGTGCACGTCAGCACTTCGATGGTTCCCTCAGAGGCACCTTGAACGTCACCGCTGGCTGCGGCGGCATGGGCGGTGCACAGCCACTCGCAATCACTTTGAATCAGGGAACCGCACTGATTGCAGACTGCTGCCAAGAACGCCTCGACAAACGCGTTCATGATCGATACTTAGACGAAATTGTTGAAGGCTTGGACGCTGCAATCGACCGTTCGCTCGAAGCCAAATCAAATGGAGAAGCCGTGAGCATTGGCTGGTGCGGAACCGCCGTAGCCATGCTTGAAAGGCTGGAAGCTCGTGGGATTGTTCCCGAGACACTTACTGACCAAACCAGCGCCCACGATCCGCTTTGGGGGTATTACCCGGAGGGGATCAGCCGCGAAGAAGCAGATCAACTTCGCGCTGATGATCCTGATCTCTATGTCAAACGAAGCACGAATTCGATGCGCCGTCACGTGGAAATCATGCTGTCCATGCAGCGAGCTGGCTCCAAAGTCTTTGACTATGGCAACAATCTCCGTCAGCGGGCGCTGGACGCCGGGTGCGGAGACGCCTTTTCTTTTCCCGGATTTGTACCCGCTTACATTCGACCTCAGTTTTGCCGAGGTCGCGGCCCATTTCGCTGGGCCGCCCTGTCCGGGGACCCGAATGACATCAAAGTTACCGACCAAGCCCTGTTGGACTTGTTCCCAGAAGATGAATCTCTTCGACGCTGGCTCAAGGCGGCCGAAGAACGGGTGGCATTTCAGGGACTGCCTTCTCGAATTTGCTGGCTTGGTCTCGGCGAACGTGACAAAGCCGGGCTTTTGTTTAACCAACTGGTCGCTGAGGGCAAGGTCTCCGCTCCCATTGTGATTGGCAGAGACCACCTTGACTGCGGATCAGTCGCCTCCCCGAACCGGGAGACCGAAGCCATGCTCGATGGAACCGATGCGGTGTCAGACTGGCCACTTCTGAACTTTGCAACCAATATCGCATCAGGCGCGTCTTGGGTCTCATTTCATCATGGTGGAGGCGTAGGAATTGGCTTCAGCCAGCACGCGGGTCAGGTCACTGTCGCCGACGGCACCAAAGCTGCCGACCTTCGATTGTCCCGAGTTTTAACCAATGACCCGATGATGGGCGTCTTCCGACACGCGGATGCCGGGTACGACGAAGCAATGACCTGCGCAACCGAGCAAGGCGTACGCATTCCCATGCAGCCCTAAGGTCGTCCAGTAGGATGAATTTCCAGTGAGTGGACATGCAATTCTCATCGACAATGCCCGCGTCCTGACCCTTGAGGGGCCACCTGGTCCCCGATCCGCTCAATGGCACGGTGAACTTGGCATTCTTGAGCAAGGATGGGTCTTTGCGCGAAATGGCACCATTGAAGCTGTTGGCAAGGGCAGCGCCCCGCAAATGGAAATGCTTGAAGGCGAATCCTTTCTTGCCGTAGATGCCTCTGGATTGGTGCTGATGCCAACCTGGACAGACTGCCACACCCATGCCTGCTGGACGGGGACATCTCGTCGAATCCAGGAGTGGGCTGAACTTCGGGCGGGACGTTCATATTTGGAGATTCTGGAGAGTGGCGGAGGAATCATGGCGACGGTGCAAGCGGTGCGTAACGCCAGCATGACCGAACTCAGTGATTCTTTTTTGCATCGTCTAACCGCGATGATCGCCCTCGGAACAGGGACGGTCGAAGTCAAAACGGGATATGGACTTGACCTTGAGACCGAACTGAAGATGCTGCGGTCACTTCACCGCACCGCAACCGAAGTCAACAGCAAATTTTTCCCCATGAGAATGCAAGGCACATTTCTAGGCGCGCATGCTATCGACCCCGATCAGCCAGACTACGTCGAAATGTGCATCAATAAGATGCTTCCCAAGGTCTTGGAAGAATTTCCATGCGTGCCGGTAGATGCCTACTGCGAAGAAGGCGCTTGGTCACCCGAGGACACCGAACGATTGCTTCGTATCGCCAAAGAACAAGGCTGCCCGATACGCGTTCACGCTGACCAGTTCAATGATCTTGGAATGACCCCGCGCGCCGTTGCCCTCGGGGCCAGAAGTGTTGATCACCTCGAAGCTTCTTCACCCGAAACCCTCGATGTGCTTGCGAATTCATCCACGATCGGAGTCATGTTGCCTTTGTGCGGTCTTCATCTTGATGACCGCTATGCCGATGGGCGTGGCATTGTCGACCGAGGCGGCTCGGTAGCGGTGGCCACCAACTGCAATCCCGGAAGTGCCCCCAGTCCTTCGATGCCCCTTGCAGTGGCATTGGCCGTCCGCAAGAACGGACTGACTCCGCAAGAAGCCATAGTGGCGGGAACATGGAATGCTGCCTGCGTCTTGGGGACACTAGGGGAAGACTGCACGTCAATGATCGCCCCCGGTCAACCCGCAGATTTTCAACTGCTTGATGGCGAGCAGGAAGGATGTGTCAGTTGGGAACTGGCTGGTGCGGGGCCGCGGCTTGTGGTCATCGGCGGCAGAGTTGCCCACCAGCGGGCAGTTGCGATGCAACACATCGAAAAGCCGTTTGACGACAACGCTGAAGAAAGTGAATGATCATTCAAGCGGCGAAGGTGAGTCATCACCAGTGCCCTTGACCACCGCCCATGCATCATGGGCATGAATTGATTCTTCGTTCACAGCCTTGATCTTGAATCGGCCAACTCCAGGGATGCAACGAAGGCCGGTTGCTACTTCACGCACCAAGTCCTCAACAAAACGCGGACGTTCGTACGCTGTCTCAGTGAAGGCCTTTTCATCCGGACGTTTGAGCAACGGGAAGACAGTACACGAAGCAGATGACTCGGCAACCTCGACCAATTCAGTCATGGAGACTGGACCACTCACCCCAATACGAATCCGGGCACGCTGATTGTGGGCACCGTAGGTACTGATCTCACGACTGCAGGGACAAAGACTGGTGGCAAGTACAGAGACTTCTGTCATGATCTTGACCCGGACATCTGAGCCAATACGACGGGCTCGAACCCGCCAGGCAAAATCAAATGGCACGGGCAATGGCGTTTCTGTAACAGGACTTGATCGCTGAAGCAAGAACCGCCCCTTGAGTCGAAATCTCCCCTCATCAGCCTCAAGTCGATCCAAAAGGTCGCTGGCAAAGGCGTGCAAACTGTCACGCGAGACCGGTACCGAGTCAGGAGAACTGAACCTCGAAGCCAACTCAACAAATCGGCTCATATGGGTCCCACGAACCCCCTCGGCAAGACGTACCGCCAAATCCCAAGAGCCAAGTGTGGACTGGATCTGTCCATCACCGGCATCCAGCCGGAGAGGCAACTCAAGACATTGAATGCCAACAGCATCAATAGCGGTGGCCCTTTGATCGGCAGTTGCTTGGATGTCTGGGAGAGAGATTTCAGTAGTAGATGTAGCCATATGAGGATCCAGAATATTGGACGAAGATCCTCATCTTAGGCGTCAAAGCGACGGTCCATCAGCAGCATGCGGCCGTTTCCGTCGATTTCAACCTCAAGACCCTCGGCGGGATCCAGTCCAAGCCGTCCAGCAAGCACTGATGGCGGGTCAACACTGCGGTGAACGCCGCGCATCAGTCCCCGTCCCGGAAGTCGAGCTGCTCGCACCAAAATATGCTTTCCAGTTCGCGCAGCCGCCAGAGGCCCGGCCAGCTTAATCGCCCCAGGTTCAAGACCAATCCAGGCGTGATCTCTGGCCGCCACCAAGACTGAAGCAACTTGAGGTGAGGCTGGTGCATGAGCAACCGCTTCGAAGCTCGCTTCTTCTGCAGCCAACAGAACACGAGCGAGGGTCTCTACTGCGGCAATGGGATGAGCGCCAACTGCTGACTCACCACTGAGCATCACGGCATCCATTCCGGCTGCGACCCCATGGGCAGCGTCAGAAACCTCGGCTCGGGTAGGAACGGCGTGTTCATGCATGGATTCAAACACCTGAGTCGCCAGCACCACCGGTTTGCCAACCCTTCGCGCCGCTTGAACGATGCGATGCTGAGCAGCCGGGACTTCATGCAAATCCAACTCCGCACCAAGATCGCCTCGAGCAATCATCAAGGCGTCAGCGGAGGCCGTAATTTCATGAAGACAATCCATGGCTCGGACGGTTTCAATTTTGGCAATCAGTTTGGTCTCAGCTGGGACTTCGGAACGTACACGCTCGACATCATCAGCCGAGCATACGAATGAAATCGCTACCCAGTGGGGTTTGAGCTCACGAGCTAACGCGCAGCCACGTTCGTCAGCTTTCGTAAAACTTGGAAGGGCAAGATTTGCTCCGGGGAGACTCACACCCTGACGACCACGAACTTCACCAGTACGACGAACTTCAAGAACCACACGATCCTTTTCCACTTCCAAGACATGGCAACGCACACGGCCATCAACCATCGCCACCACATTGCCGACCCGTAGACCAGAGAAGATCTCGGCCGGAAGTGGAAGCTCTCCATCAGCCGCCATGCCTTCAGGTCGAAGAACGACTCGGTCATGGCGCACCAATGAACGAACACCCTCAAAAGGGCCCAGGCGAATCTTCGGACCGGGAAGGTCCAACAAAAGCGCGGCCCCGGCGGACAATGCTTTTCGGCTTGCCTCACGGTGCCAGTCGACATTGCCGTGAGAAAGATTCACACGAATACAATCTGCTCCGGCTTGTACCAATTCAGGGGCAAGCTCAGCACTCGCGGGCCCAATAGTGGCCAAAATTCGGGTTAGGCGGCTCAATGCTGCGTGACCTTCCGGTACTGGCTTAAGAAAAAGGATGAAGCTCGGCCCTGCAGCGCCATTGTGCCGGAGGATTCGGGATCCCACCAACCCTTAGATTGGAATCCATCGCGAAGCCATCCACTCTTGACCTCGGCCAGCACCTCTGGATCATTGAGGTCCGCGGTCTTGCCATTGGGCATGGGAATCGGCGGCAACGAATCAAAGGCTTCAAGCATGGCCCGGAGTTCCGGATCCTCAACTTCTTCGGCCATAATCAAACCCTCGGACTTAGGGAACGATGGATGCTGGATAATGGCTCGCCACGCGTCGCGAAGTTCATTGCGATGATCCATCGCCATGGCCGAAAACAATGGCACGATGAAAGAACGTGCGGCTCGGTTTGGGTAGGCCGCAGGCTTGGCTTCCGAAAATGGGTCAACTCGGTCAAGCATGCGATCGCCAAGCTCTGCATAGACCTCCGCTCGAATGGGGAGCCGTCGCAATGCGAAGCGTTCAGGACCATCGGGATCACCTGGAGGCAATTGCCAAAGTGACTGTGCCTCTGAGGTTAGACAGAACCGAATAAAACGGCGGGCCAAATCTGGATTGGGAGCACCGCGAAGCAGCGAAATTGGATCCGCATCCACCACGGTTTGGCCGGCGGCGTCTCGATAAGCGATCCTTCCTTTCACCCCAGCCGCTTCCAGAGCCGCGACCTGCGCCCGCCCGTAGAAGTCGATGCATGGACCGACGGCCGCCTCTCCCGCGGCCACATCACCGGGAACGCGTGAGGATGACCCGCTCACCGAACGAGCATTTGCGGAGGCTCGACGGATAAGGGCCCAGCCACGCCGCCACCCAAGATGGTCCAAAATGGATTGCAACGCCGTGGTGACCGATCCACTCATGGCTGGGTTTACGAAAGCAACACGTCCCATCAATTTGGGATGAGCCAAAATGGACCAGTTCATTGGACGTTCGAGCTCTAGTTGCTCAAACTCATCTTCATTCCAAATCAACCCGAAGCTGGACAAAGCAGTACCAATCCAGAAATCATCTTCGTCGTACAGCCGTCCATCGGCGATGGTTGGGGTCGGAAACCATTCTGAAAGCTCGTCTTGAGAAATCCCATGTGGCACTGAAATTGTTGAGTCTTGGTCGTTTGCAAAAGAAGGCTTGGCAAAAACACCGTGCTCGTAAGAGCCACCGCCGAACACCAAGTCAATGTCGCCGCCGTATGGGGATCCAGCTGATGCGGCGGCCTTCCACTGGCTCTGTAGGAGCTTTCGGATTTCACTGGTTCCACCTGGCGTACTCCACGCAATATGCGCATCTGTACCGAATTCACGTTGATGCCAATCGGCAAAACGCTGACCAAGCTCGAAGCGGATCTGTTCGTTATGTGGAGTCATCACGACCACGCCCGGACCATCTTGGGACAAGGGTTTGGATCGGAGGAACGCTGGCACCAAGAGCAGTGCTGAAAGGGCGATAAAGAAAACAGTAGAAAAATGTTTCACAGCTTCGCCGCCTCTCGCAAGGATTGCACCAGAGTTCGTGTGGCCTCAGCGGGTTCGTCCGCGTATATGATGCTTCGACTGGCGTTTACGAGTACGCCAATCCCGTCAACAAACGCTTCCGCCACATCCGAAGCCGTTCCCCCTTGAGCACCCACCCCGGGCATCAAGAACCATTGCTTGGGCATACGGGCACGCAACGCTGCAATTTCAGCCGCATGTGTGGCCCCAACAACGGCTCCCAAACGGCTCCAACCACAAGACTCATCTATATGAGCATCGCCCAATTCACTGACCAGATCGGCAACGGCGTGCCCCACCGTTCGTCCATCCTCAAGGCGAAGTGTCTGAAGGGCTGTCCCACCGGGATTGCTGGTGCGAACCAAGGCGAAAGCTGCCCCTTGCTCAAGGAATGGGGCCATTCCGTCGGAGCCAAGATATGGACTGATGGTCACCCAGTCCGCGGGACCTTCAGGCCGAGCAAAAGCTGATGCGGCATAGTGCTCACTGGAAACACCAATGTCTCCACGCTTTGCATCCAGAACAACAATCAGCCCTGCCTGAGTAGCGTGTCTGGCAAGACCGTCTCGAACCAGAAGGCCTTCGGGCCCAAACCGCTCGTAACAAGCGGACTGGATTTTGACGGCCGGTACCAAACCCGCAATTTGATCGACAATGGTGAGACCAAAGTCCCGAATGACCTGAAGATCCTCACCCGCCGGAAGGCGGTCTCGGACCGGGTCGATTCCGACACACAGAGGGGCACCGGTGCGGCGAACCGCAGATTCAAGCAATGCTGACTCAGACATGATTGCGGTAAATGCTACTCC
Source organism: Phycisphaerae bacterium (assembly GCA_002700845.1). Taxonomy (GTDB): domain Bacteria; phylum Planctomycetota; class Phycisphaerae; order Phycisphaerales; family SM1A02; genus UBA8653. Next base: position 18,497 of record PAFA01000011.1, read on the forward strand.
ACGACGGTAAGATGTGAATCTCATGGTGCCCCGTCATCTGGATTTGGAACGCGATCGCGGCCTCCGTATCGATTGGAGCGACGGCAGGTCTTCGTACATACCTGTAGATCTGTTGCGTCGCATGAGCCCTTCGGCCGAAACCAAAAAGCTGCGAGAAGAAATGGAAGCCAACCCGCTGGCCGTGCTTCCTACATCTGGCAATGGGCCACTCCGGGCCGATGACGCTGAACTCGTAGGGAACTACGCCATCCGTATCGTCTTTTCAGACGGCCATGACACCGGAATCTATACCTGGGATTACCTGCTCCACTTGGCGGAGCCGACCGCACAGGACACACCGTGAGTGGCGAACAGGTTTTGCTTATTGAAGATCAAATCTTCCACAAAATATCACCGTCTGCTCTCCCACAGATCAAAGTGACTTTTGAATCCATGGGATGCCGTGTACATCACGTCCTCGAGTCAGAGGCACTGCCATTTCAACCATCTTGGTTCGATATCATCGCCCGCCGAAAAATTCGCTCGACCACCCAGCTGCCAGCCGACATCACAATTGCTGCTGGCCCCAGAGCCCAAAGCGTATTGGGACAAACGAATCGCCCGTATCACGCTTGGTCCCCTGAAGCGGAAGTGGAACCAGGCATCCCAATGCCCTTGGATGCTTCCCCAAGACTGCCCCAACATCCCCCCCAAGCCATTGGCCTTTGCAGCAGCAGATTGGCCACCCGCCGCGCAGCTGCTCTGGTGGCTGAGGAACTTGGTTTGTTCTTGGCCGACTTAACCAATCAGCCGGTTGGTGCTGATGCCGCAATCCATCTGCCGGCAACCAATGACATTCAACCTCATCTCCGGGCCTTGGATGTGGTGCTGTGTGATGAACCCCAAAACGATCTGCCTGCGATTCTCGCGGCGTTGTGCGGCGTCGCCGTGATCGGTCCCGGCGTTTGTGGAGAAGACGAGTCTTTTGATACCAACGCAGTCGACGCCTGGCGGACGCAATGCCGCCAATTGCTGGAAGATCCCGATCGACGTGCCTCACACGCTGCCGCATGGACCTCTTGGCTCACAAAACGGCATCACCCAACTTCAATTGCCCAGCGTCTCTTGGTTGGTTTTGGGCGTTCGCAACCTAAGATGGTCTGATTATGCCCCCGCCGAGAATTGCTATCAGTCTTGGAGACCCCTTCGGAATTGGCCCCGAGGTTGTCGTTGCGGCGCTGGCCAATCACGAATTGCGAGCTGCTGCTCAGTGGGTGATTCATGGGAGCAGCCAGCCCATGCTCCAAGCTGCAGATCGACTGGGCATTGAACCATGGTGGTATAGGGTTGAAGCCCAAGGCGAACGTCAACAACGAGGATTTACGCACCCTGCCGTATTGGTTGACGAACCGATCTCGAAAACTGGGCAGTGGCCCACTGGCCCCACACAACTTGGAGGCCATCTCAGCAAACAGTGGGTTGAACGATCGATCGAGGACACCTTGCGGCCGACCAATGATTCACGGCATGCCGATGCCATGGTGACCGCACCAATCTCAAAATCCAGTTGGAGACTTGCGGGGTACCAGTGGCCTGGACACACTGAACTGTTGGCCCACCGGTGCCAAGCGAAGCCCCACGCCATGGGGTTTGTGGCTGGACGTTTGAAAATTGTGCTTGCCAGCTGCCACCAGCCGCTGGAGACGGTCTCCGAGACCCTCTCAATTGGCCGCGTTCACGATTGCATCGGGCTCGCAGTTCGCTTTGCCCACCAGTTTGGGCTTTCATCACCCCGAATTGCCGTTTGTGGACTCAACCCACATGCTGGAGAAGATGGCTTGCTCGGCGATGAAGAGCAGCGAATCATTCAGCCCGCCGTTGAACTTGCGCAGTCGCAATGGGGCGTTGATTCAGACACCCAAATCACCGGGCCCTGGCCGGGCGACAGCATCTGGAAGGCGGCCTTGGCTGGAAAACATGATGTCGTGGTGGCAATGTTTCACGACCAGGGTTTGATTCCTGCCAAGCTCATGGCACCCGAAGGCGCCGTGAATCTCACACTCGGTCTGCCCATCATTCGGACCAGCCCTGACCACGGAACTGCATTTGAGATTGCAGGCCAAGGCAAGGCTGACCCGTCGAGTATGCAGAAGGCCATCCAGTTGGCACTCGAACTCATTCCTGTAGGCACGCCGCTATGAATCACCTTGTTCTCTCCACGTCCTTGTCACCGACAAGCCGATCCCGAATTCTGGCCAGAGCGGCATACGAGCGCCTTCCAGATTCCGACTCCACACAATGGATGGACCTTCAAGACGAAGGGCTTCCACTTTGTGATGGTGGCCCATCAGCCGACGATCGAGTGGACCGACTACGGCGTGGGGTTGCACAGGCCGATGGCATCCTGATTGCATTTGGCATTTACAACTACCTGGCTCCGGCGGCGACCAAAAATATTTTGGAGTGGGCAGGACGCGCCTCGTTTGAAGGCAAAGTTGTTGCCTTTGCTGCCGTAGGTGGCGGGCCTGGCTCCTTGCCGTCAGTGGCCAGTTTGACCACCCCGATGCTGCTTGACTTCGGCGCTGTGGTATGCCCAAGTTTCGTGTACACGACTGGAGCAAGCTTCGCCGATGATGCACTCGTAGATCCGAATATTGAATCTCGGCTCGACGAATTTGTTTCAACATGGACCACGCTTACCCAACGCGTGCGTGCTGGAGACCAACATGCCTGATACAGCCACTATGGAAGCCATTGTGAGTCTTTGCAAAAGACGCGGCTTCATCTTCCCTGCCAGCGAAATCTACGGTGGCCTGAATGGCTTTTGGGATTACGGGCCTCTTGGAACGGCACTTAAGAACAATGTTCGCGATGCGTGGTGGCACGACATGGTGGAATGCCCCCCAGATGGGCCAGATGGCCAACCAGTGAGCATCGTTGGGTTGGACTCGTCAATCATCCAAAACCCACGCGTCTGGGAAGCCTCTGGTCACGTTGGGGGCTTTAACGATCCTATGGTTGATTGCCGTGAATCGAAGGCTCGCTATCGCGCGGACCACTTGGGCTTTCTTGCCGCTCAAGAAAACACTTCAACTCGAATCTTTGCCTTCGTAAATGGGGATGATGATTCGCTGGCCAAGGCTCGAAAGAAACTGGAGAAGTATGTCAAACGCGAACTCACTGACGCAGATCTGCACATTTGCGGTATCGAGTCTATTTCTTCAGCTGAATTAAACATCACGGTTGGTCCCGACGCCAAAGAAGTTGGCAGCTTGACCGAGCCACGTCAATTCAACCTGATGTTCAAAACTTATGTGGGCGCTCTTCAGGATGAAGATTCATCGGCATACCTTCGACCAGAAACCGCACAAGGCATTTTTCTCAACTTCAAAAACATCTGCGACACGTCGAGAGTTCGAGTGCCATTTGGAATTGCCCAGGTCGGCAAAGCGTTCCGCAACGAAGTCACCCCGAGAAACTTTATTTTCCGATCTCGCGAATTCGAACAGATGGAACTTGAGTTCTTCTGCCACGGAGATGACGCCCCGAAGTGGTACGAATTCTGGTGTGAAACCCGAAAGAACTGGTGGGGCACCATCGGGGTTGAACGTGAGAATCTACTTCTCCGTTCGCATGATTCTGACGAATTAGCGCATTACGCAAAAGATGGATGCGGCACCTTTGATGTGGAGTACAAATTCCCCTTCACTGCACCCGGATACGGGGAACTGGAAGGAGTCGCACACCGATCAAACTTTGACCTCTCGCAACACGCCAAACATGCTGGAGCGAAACTGGAGTATTTTGATCAAGAGCGAAATGAGCGCTATCTCCCCCACGTGATTGAGCCCTCCGCGGGACTCTCTCGGGGTGTACTCGCCGTCCTCTGTGAGGCTTACACCAAGGATGAGAATAGGCCGTCGGGCGTCTTTATGAAGTTCCACCCTCGGGTCGCACCCATCAAGGCAGGAATTTTCCCCTTGGTGAATAAGGATGGGCTTCCGGAGATAGCTTCGGCCATTCATCGGGAACTGCGAGGCAAGTACCGATTGGAGTACGACCCCAAACAGTCGATTGGTAAACGTTACGCCCGAATGGATGAAGCCGGAACGCCGTTCTGCTTCACAATCGATGCTGGAACCTTAGAGACTGGCAATGTCACGGTTCGTCATCGAGACACTCAAGCACAAGAGCCAGTCAATAAAGATCAAATTGGTGCATTCCTTGAGGACCATTTGGGATGAAGTGTCTGAACATTGCTGGAGTCATCGTCTTCCTAAGTGGCTGTGCGAATCCTTTTTTAGAAAACTACAGCGGCACCCGATACCCATCGACCGAGAACGCATTGATTCTCATGGCGGCACCTCAGGATGAGCAACCTATTGGGCGAAGTGAATTTATTGTCAGCCAAGTTGTCGGAGACAAAGAAGCTATCGAAGCCGCCTGTGAAGTTGGGGCAACGGCCGTAGTTTGGTCAAAGAGTTACCTCAACTCCACGACAGATTTAACCACCCGGATTCAGCCGGTAACCTCAAACACGACGACAACAATTTCGGGCGATATCAACGCGCAAGTGACGACAACCCAAACTGATTATCAATACGTTCCTGAGTCCCAGACCAACCATTGGTGGCAATACCAAGCGTCTTTTTTTCGCAGTCCAAAGTAGGTTCAGCCTCCCCAAGCAACTGAATCAGCGAAGGCCGTACTCCTTGAGCTTTCGATACAACGTCCGCTCCCCCAGTCCAAGGAGTTTGGCGGTCTGCTCCCGGTTCCCTTTGGTTAGCGCGAGGGTCTGGCGGATGGCTTCCTTCTCCAAACGAGCGAGCCCAACACCGGCCAAGGATCCTGCCTGCAGGTCACCAGCATCATCCTCAACATCAGCGACCTGGATTTCACTCGGCAAACTTTTCAGGTCGAGGGAGCCTTCAGCCATGACGACCATACGCTGCACCGCATTGGCCAACTCACGCACGTTCCCAGGCCAATCCCAAGCAACCAAACGGAGCATGGCTGCATCTTCAATTCTGGGGACAGGGCGACCCACTTCGCTTGCCCATTTTCGAGCGAAATGTCGAACCAGGAGTGGTATATCTTCACGACGCTGCCGCAGTGCTGGAATATGGATCTCAGTGCCTCGGATTCGGTAGTACAAATCCTCACGGAAAGCACCGTCCTGAATGTCTTTTTTGAGGTCACGATTGGTCGCGCTTACAAATCGAACATCTGTGGTTCGAGGATCATTGGCTCCAAGTCGAACGATCTCGCCGGACTCAAGCACTCGAAGCAAACGGGATTGCATCCCAACGGGCATATCCCCAATTTCATCTAGAAACAGCGAGCCACCATCGGCATATTCAAAGACGCCTGCTCGGTCACGTTCCGCCCCGGTGTAGGCGCCACGAACATGGCCAAACAATTCATCTTCCAAAAGACTTTCAGATTGGCCGGCGGCATTAAAGGTGACATACCTTTTGCTTGAACGAGGAGACATGGCGTGAATGGCGGCCGCAACCAATTCCTTGCCGGTACCAGATTCTCCGGTAATAAGAACCGGAAGATTTGAAGCGGCAACACGGCGGATCGCACCAATGACTTCACGCATGCCTTGAGACTGACCAACAATCCCGTAAAAATCATCGACAGCGTCAAGGTCCTCTTTCAGATCTTGATTTTGTTGACGCAACTGTGAGGTCTCCGCTGCGCGATGCACCAAGTTTCTGAACACGTCCAAGTCCAATGGCTTTTCAATAAAGTCATACGCCCCGCCCTGCAAGGCGGCCTTGGCTGTCGCCACTTCACCGTGGGCGGTGACCATGATCGTGGTTGCATCTGGTTGATGTTCTTTCGCCAGACGAAGAACGTCTAGTCCGGCAGTCTCCGTCTCCATGACGAGATCGGTGACGACCACATCAAATGCTCCGTGACGCAACTCATCAACCGCTTCTGCTGCAGAATGAACCATCGTGCAAACATGACCAGGTCGACGCAATGCATCGACCATGGATTCCGCGTGCTCAACGTCGTCATCGACCAAAAGGACCTGTGCTGGTTCCATGTTCAGATTCTACGATTTCATTGCTGATGGCCGTGATTGGTAAAGAAATCCCGTATTTTCGGACAATGCTGGGCGTTTCCAATACTGATTTGCTCTTGGCGCTTCAATGGACCACACTATGAGCATGATTCTTTCCACCCTCATTGCTTCCGCAGCGTTGTCACAAGGCAGCGATTCCGTCCAATGGTTCTTTTTTGATCTCCAAACCAATGGTGAGCCGTCTGAATTCTTCAGCAGTAGCACCATTCGCCCCAACGGTGAGTCATACCAATACTTCTGGAACCTGCTCTCGTTTGAGGTTCAATTGACCAATGAAGAGACCGGTTTTGTATTTCCGTGGGAAGACATCTCTGCAGACCTTCCACCTGAGTACTTCGGGGGGGACGGCACCGTCGCCGGACCGGCGAACTGCACCATCCTGGAACTGAACCCAACCTATCCAGAGCCGCCAGAAGAGCCTGAAATCACCGGGACCGTTGGCCTCGAAATTCTTACGGACGGAACTGGCCGCTTTTATGCCGAAGACATGGTCTTTGGATCTTACTTGGGCTACGCCTTGACCGGCCTGCGTGTTTCCTTGGTGGCCGACATCACTGCAAATGGCGAAGCTGAACTGAATCCCTACGACTTAAACGGCGACGGGGTCGTTGGCTTCGGGGACTTGACCCGATTGCTGTCCGCCTGGGATCAGCCGTGCACCAATTGCCCTGAAGACCTCGACGGAAATGGTTCAGTTGGTTTCACCGACCTAACGGCCCTGCTTTCCAACTGGGACTGATGACACGAACATGCCTACCCATTGCTTCAGCGTCAACTGACGCTTCCTGTTCAATTGTCTTGATTTTCCGGATTGCTTCATGAACAAAGATTTCATTTCAACTGGACCTCAACTTCCGGAGTGCCCCGCTACTGCCGAGCTGGACAACCCTCGTTTGCTGGCGAACCGAGACCTTTCATGGCTCAGATTTCTTTCTCGAGTCAGGCTTCAAAGCGCAGAAGTACGCCATCCACTGCTTGATCGAGTTCGATTTGCGGGCATCGCCACGGGGGTTCTTGACGAATTTTTTATGAAGCGCATTGCTCTCATGCTGGAGCGGATTGAGGAAGGACAGGTCAAAGCCTCCCTTGAGGGCCTTCCGATTCGGGAGGTATTGGACCGGTCCATCCGGCTCATTCAACAAGAGCAAACCGAGCTCGATCGAATTTGGTTTGATGAACTTGTTCCACAGATGGCTGCTGAGGGTGTCGACATTCTCACATATGGAGATCTCTCGCCTAATGATCGCTTACGGTCGGACCAATGGTTTGAACGTGAAGTTGAACCGGTATTAACACCACTCGCGGTCGACGAAGGCCACCCTTTCCCTTTCATTAGCAATCTCTCAACCAGTCTTGGAGTCCTTCTGAGGGCTCCCGGAGAGCCCGCCAAATACTTTGCCCGACTGAAGCTTCCCGACGGGCTGCCTCGAATGGTTGCGATACCTGAAGAAGGATCAATCGGCTCAATACCTGACCCAAATTGCATCCGATTCGTCCCGCTCTGGCAACTGGTAGAAGCCAATTTAAACGCGGTCTTTCCAGGTATGGAGATCGTGGATACCGCACTGTTCAGGTTGACTCGAGCCGCTGGTCTGGAAACCGGGGAAGAGGATGACGACGCACCGGATTTAATGTCGACCATCGAATCAGAACTCGCCCGGCGAAGATTTGCCGGGCCCGTACGTCTGGAGATGGAGCCGGAATCGAGTCAAGAATTGCGCTCCCTGCTTTTGGCCGAACTTGGACTCTCCGAAGATGCAGTCATGGTTCGGACCAGCCCGTTTGAGCCCGCGGCTTATCACCAGATCGCAGATCTGCTTCGTCCAGATCTGCGACGGCCGCAGTGGACACCAGCCGTTCCTCAAAGGCTCAAAGAAGGCAAGGACATGTTCTCGACCATTCGAGACGGAGACCTGCTTGTACACCACCCTTATGAGAGCTTTCACGACTCTGTAGAACGCTTCATCCGGGAGGCGGCTCAGGATGACAAGGTGGTAGCCATCAAACAAACTTTGTATCGAACCACCAGTGACTCCCCATTCATTGAAAGTTTGATCCGCGCTGCAGAATCTGGGAAACAAGTGGCTTGCCTTGTCGAACTACGCGCTCGATTTGATGAACGGAACAACGTGGGCTTGGCCAGGGTTCTTGAAAAGCATGGAGTCCACGTGGCCTATGGCGTGGTTGGTCTCAAAACCCATTGCAAATTGTCTCTGGTCATCCGTCGCGAAGGCCATGGCTTGCGTCGTTACGCCCACGTTGGGACGGGGAACTACCACCCTGATACTGCACAGCTGTATACCGATTGTGGCATGTTGTCTTGCGATACACGGCTTACCGAAGATGTTGCTGACGTGTTTAATTTTCTGACTGGTCGATCTCGGAAAGAAAAGTTCAATGACATCCTGCTCGCACCACAAACAATGAAAGCTTCTTTTCTTCAAAAAATCAACCAAGAGGCCGAGCTGGCGACTCAAGGCAAACCATCCCGTATTTGGGGAAAGATGAACCAACTCGAGGATCCAGACATCATTCAGGCGCTTTACATGGCCTCACGCGCCGGAGTCGAAATTCAATTGATTGTTCGTGGGTTCTGTCTGCTGCGCCCTGGCATTCCTGGGTTGAGTGACAACATCAGAATTGTGAGCGTGATCGGCCGGTTCCTGGAGCACTCACGTATCTTCCATTTCTCCGGCGGAAAGGTCGACCCTTCACTGGGCGACTGGTACCTCGGCAGTGCCGACTGGATGCGTCGAAATTTGGAGAACCGAGTTGAGGTTGTGGCACCAGTTCGAGATTCCTCATGCATTTCCAGACTCCGGGAAATCATCGAAGTTGGTCTCTCTGATGCCCTCGACGCGCACCTCATTCTTCCGGATGGAGATTCGGTCCCCATCACCGAAAATCAGGACCCAATCGTGGAAGAAGCGGCGACCAAAGGGACGTTTGGAACGTTATGCGACCGCACGTAACGCGTACTCAATACGACCGATCACTCGGTCCAATCCCGATGGGCCCCAAATACGACTCCGTGGTGATCTGAATCATCCAGCCAACTCCGTTCTCCAAAGATACTTGGATGAAGGGTACGACGTACGGATGTGGTGCCATAGCAACACAAGACGATGTGACGCGGTGAAAGGCTCTTCAAGCCATCAGAAATTGATGGCTTGAAGCCTGCCACCCCGAACACGCTGGATCGAGATCGTTGATTGAGAAATCAGCCTTCGTCGCGGCCTTGAAGACGGACCTTCAATTGAATCTGCTTGCCTTCACGAAGAACAGTGACCGCAACCACGTCACCAGGCTCGTGCTCGCGTAGCAATGCCATCCAGCCGCGGACATTCTCAACATTGGACTCGTTCCATGCCGTGAGAACATCACCAGCTTGCACCCCCGCTTCAGCGGCGGATCCGCCCTCAGTAACTCCCTCAACCAAGATTCCGGCCGTGTCATCGTCATACGATCCTGGGCGAATTCCAAAGCGAACACGAATGGATGCACGACGTGGCGTGTCATCACTTGCCTCATTACGACCTCCCCGTTCAGAACGAGGAATCCAACTGGTACGTTCAGTCTTCAATGCCGCAGCCGAGATGATGTCCGCGAACAACCGAGTCATCTGCATACCAGCGACAAAGTTAATTTTGTCCGAGGTGTCGTCTGGAGTGTGGTAGTCGTCGTGGAAGTTTTCAGTGATCCCGAACAAAGCCGGAATCTCACGACTCAGGAACGAAGTGTGATCACTGG
>PAFA01000012.1 GCA_002700845.1 Phycisphaerae bacterium
TAGACGCTCTCCCACCCGAAGCCAGCCTTTGGGGGAATGCCATACAAGTGCGACATCTTCCACTGGGCTACCGCTCCATATCACGCCAAGACCAACTCAGACTTGCGCAGGAACTAAGCAAAGGAAATGGCAAGATCTACATTCATTGCCATCATGGGAAGCACCGAGCCCCAGCTGCAGCCTTGACGGCACTACGAAGTCTTGGGCAGCTCAACCCCAGCGAGGCCAACGAATGGCTGGATCGATGTGGCGTGGCCTACGAGGGCTTACGAACGGTGGTTGCTGAGGCCACGGCTGCTGAAAGTCATCAAATTGAATCCGCCATGCCACTCGAAGTTACTTGTCCAACCAAAACACTCTCGCGACTGATGGCTGAAGTTGATGACGTGTGGGACCGCCTCAAGAAAGTGCCATCACCGGATGACCCAAACGCCCAGACCCAACCAGAAGATGCATCCCAACTGGTCGATCTGCTCCGGCTGGCCAGTACCACCGCTGGACCAGTGGAAGCGGAATATCACCAACAAATGAAGGCGGCAGTTGACTTGGCCAACCAACTTGAGATCCGAGTAAGGGCTGGTGAATCAGCCGCCCCGATCCGAGCTGCACTTCGGAAAAGCTGCCGCAGCTGCCATCAATCCTTCCGCGACTGAATCAACCATGAGTGTTTGGGGGCGGCTCTAGATCTAGCGCCACCCTCGCACAAAGACACAAGATCTAGAAGCCATAGGCGCGCATTTCGCGCGCTGTTCAAAAGTTGACGTCCGCCTGTAGTTATGTGTTCACGAGCCGCGCGCGCCCGGGCCGATTGAGGTTGCACCACGGAGCGAAAGGAACACTCACTATGGGCACCAAAGAACGGCTTGTTTTGGAAATCCTCGAACGCAACCCAAGCGCGAGCGCTGATTGGCTCAAAGCCTTCAACGTTGATGAACTTAAGGAATACCTCGAGCACCTTCGCTGGTCCTCGGGCCCACGAGACGAGGGTTGGTGTGCGGCCCGTGATGAACGCTCAGTCGCTTAGGCGGGCAAATTCAAACGAGAGCAAACCTCTTCGCGAAGTTCTTCGCGATCGATGGGCTTCACCATGTACGCATCTGCACCCTCGGCTTTGGCTCGGTCCTGATCAACCACAGAGTCCAAGGCCGTCACCATGACCACGGGAATCTCTCGGAGTGCTTCGTCTGTCTTGATGGCTCGGCAGACTTCAAATCCACTCATCTTTGGCATCATTACATCGAGCAAGATCAAATCAGGTCGATCCTTGGCAATAGCCTCCAGAGCACTTTGCCCATCCGGGACCAACTCGCAACGAATCGGCAATCCATCCAAATGGAGTGCCATTAGATCTCGGTTGCCTTCGTTGTCATCGACCAAAAGAACAAGCGGTGTCGTCATGACAACAACTGTACCGGCGAAACAAACCGCAAGCGGGCTGTGGCCGTCAGCGAATACGGGCGGCACATTCGAGAGAAAGTCGACCTCTTCGCCATCCAGCTCAAGCGGTCTCAGACCATATGGGACGCAAGTCCAGCACTCAGCCACGGTGATTGATAAGAATCTTTGCTCATGATGTCGGAAATTTGCGAAGAGACGTACAATTGGCCTCTATGAGTGACCAACGCAAACCATGGGAGGACCGCTTCCGTGTACCCACGATGAGCGAGCTTCGAGCCGACTTGCCCGATGCACCAGAAGCCCCCAAGTACTGGGACCGGATCGTCGAATTCCTCGACGGCCTGGAATGCCAATACGAAATCCGCTGGTTTGGACCAACCTGGCGTTGGTGCCCAGCCTGGATGGCCCCTGGCCTGCCGATCGCCAACGAGAACATTGTTGGGCTCATGGTGCCCAGCCCCACAGATCTCCAGATCGCCCTCCCCTCGGACCAAGCGTTTGTAGAAACGTTGCCCGTCAAGATGGTTCGAGCAAAAATTAGGGAAGCAATTTCATTAACCCTCCCCCCATATGAAACACGCTGGGCTTGGACCTCCCTCGTGTACCACCTCGATGGCAAAACCACTTGGACGATTGAACGCAATCAAGTGATGGAAGACTTCCTTGAGTTGACCCGACGCCGAATGAAGTTCCTCACCGAACAAACGGCCTAAGGATTCCCAGAACCGAGTAGTGGCGAATGGGTCCATCGTCCACGCCGGAACCACGGCTGGCTGGGCTCACCGCTGAATTCCAGCTCAAGCCGATTCGGAAAAACTTCCGACGGTGGTTGAATCCCCGCTTGGAACGCAAGCAGAGGGTCGACCACACGATCCCCCGCCCGACACCAGGCTTCAAACACCAACAAAGCAGGGTCATAAGGATCAGTTGGCTCAACCGCGAGGAACTGCAGAACCTCGGCGGGAATGTTGTTTACTTTACGGTTCAGACGAATTTCTTCTGCCAGAGACAAAGACCCGCTCGCCTGTTCTGACAAACCCGCTGCACCCAAAGCCATCGCCAGTCGCTCGTACCGTTCCTTCTCAGAGGACGAACCAGATGATGCGGCGTAGAGCAGCGCCGTCGAGATGGAAAATCCGGTTGGATCCAGACGGGCCGCCAAACCAGAAAGCCACCGGGCCAAAGAAGATTCCCCGGACGCCAGTGCCACTTCAGCCAATTCAAAATAACTTTCCGGACGTTCCGGACGAAGTTGCTCCAAAGCTGTGACGTAACCCGCGGGAACTTCCATTGGCATATCGATCAATGCTTCTACTTTTGTGCGATCAATCCGGCGACCATCTCGACGTACGGCAAGAGCACGATCCAAAATTTCACTTTCGGTCCACTCCAAATCGGCCAAAATTGCTTCGGGATGGCGCAATGTTTGTCGACGTATTGCTCGATCACGGAAGACAGCTTTGACATCCCAGGGATCCAGCCAACCGCGACGGACCGCATGATCTGCAATGCCTTGCAACCCGGTCCGACGACGATCCAGCAACTCAGCCACGGTTCGAGGGGAAAGAGAAGGCGGATTGATATTCGGAACCCTCAACAACAAGGCATCGAGGGCAGGGAGCGGGTCCTGAATCTCTGGTGACCAAGCGTCAGCAAGAGCCACAAAGGCGCTCGTTCGCTGAGGCAAGCCCGAAATTGCCGCACGAACCAAAAGTCTTGCCGCACGGGTTTCACGCCCCGAGGGAAAATCTCCATCAAAAAACGGGGCTAAAAATCGGTCGGAAAGATCCAGACCTGCATCAGAAATTGCAACCAAAACTGCCGGGTCTGAAGTCATCTCACGATGGAGATATCCCTCGACCGCCCGCCGTTCGGTCGGGTGGCCATCAAGCACAAGACGAATCAACTCAGTGGCCAGTTCCGGAGAAGCAATGACAGACTCAGCTTCTTCAAGGGTCTTACGACGGACTGATCGGGTGGAGCTGGCCCGTAAGCGGGACAACAACTGGTCGTCGGCTTGTGCTCGGACAGGTATTGGATTGGCTTCTTGCAGGAGCGCTGAAGGCATGCCTTTGTCAAGACGACGTCGCGCATCACCAAGATTCCCCAAAAGAGCTTCGAGCCCAACATTGTTCAGGTAAGCCAAACGTCCGGCTCGGGTTACCCCCTCTGAACCATCGCCCACAACCTGATCACGTCTCGAACGCCAGGTGGCCACAAAGTTGGCCCAAAAAGCTCGCTCCTCTTCAGCCGGCGCCCACTGGGTTGGCCATGCCTCTGAAATCCTTCGGGCAAGCCGTTCGCGGGAAGCTTGCCGGTCGGGACCAACCAGTCCCAGGTGATCAAGCACAAGTCGAGCATCAAAGAAGCCACCCCATCTTTCAGACGCCAACCAGCTTCCCAATGCCCATACGGTGCCAGATCGGACCGCTGGGTTGCGGTGAATCTCGACCACCAATTCACGAAGGTTAGGGTGGGACTCAGGAATCGCCGAAAGTAGAGAAGCCAGATAGTCCATAAGACCATTTGGGGACTGTCCCTCAATGACCCTAGTGGTACGAAGCAGTTCACCCAACACCTCGATCACCACGGCAACCCGTTTGGCTTCTGGATCAGGGAGCATCGCCATCCACCGTGAGGCCGAAACACTTCGGTCACGCTGGTTGTTCATGGCACTGACCAAACGCTTGCCTTCACGGATCAACCACTCGGTCCGAGGTTGATTCAATGGATTCTTTGCCGAAACCCCTAATGCTCGGTTCACAGCTTCCCGGACCGTTGGACGAAGTTCTGATGGCAATTGCATCGACCGTTCCAATTCCACCAAAATTTCTAGTCGTGCTCGGGCTGTCGGGAGCTCGGGGGATGGGGCGCGGCTTGGGGCCAAAGATCGAACCAGACCGCCAAAATCAGCGGGGTCTTCTTGAGACAAAGCCAGAAGAACGGCCAACATTTCACGTACGACCGCGTCCTGCTCTGAGGGAGAAATGACAAGCCAAGCCAGGCCCAACTGATCAACAAACTCAATCAGCTTGGTCCGCTCGAGAAGCTGTGTCTGGGTCGCTGCCGAACGTAAGCTTGTCCGAATAGCACGCAATCCACTTGCGGCGGTCCGGGCCCCATCAGGCCATGCTCGTGCCACGAGACCTGGGGTGCGCTCCCAGCGAAGAACTTTCGATTGGCTCGGAGAAAGGTCCGGAGGTCCGAGACTCGAGTCTGGAACAGATTCAATAATGGCGACAACTGGAGTTGGTGCTGACAAGGAGCCCTCGCGAGGCCAGCGAACAACCAGAACTCCAATTGAAATCAAAAGAAAGATCGTCAGGGCAATGGCCAACCGAAGGGTTCCCTGGCGATCAAAGGGCAACGCATCCCCGGCTCCTGGCGTGGGTGATCGGTCCAAAGGGCGGCCCTGGCCTCGACCTTGCCGTGTCCATTGGGCAAGGCCCAACATAATGGTCCCAAGTTGCTCTGGTCCAACGCCATGACGACGAGCCAAAGCAAGAATCTTTCTTCGGCCATTGCCCCGGAATCCGCCGCGGGAAAGGTACGCCAGCAACTGACGATCAAAGACCGTTAAATGAAGCGTTGATGAGGCTGCCGAAACTCTCGCTGGAGCCACGGGCACGCTGGGAGGTGCGGCATGAATTGGCGGTAAAGGCCCGCCGTGCAATCTGGGAGCGACCACAGCCAAAAATGAAGTACCGGTGAGACGCTGCTCTTCGCTCAGTTGTGGATGAAGCAAAGCCCGTCGAATCCGTGCCACTGCTTCACGTACTTCGGCGGGGCTTGGTGAGTCGGTCACGCCAAGACGCTGATGATCTGGAAGGTGCTCATTGAAGAGATTTAAAAGTATGGGCGTCATGACGGCTTCAGCAACTCATGTTCAAGTTCCACCACTTCGGACGCGATACGTTCTGGCAAAGGATTGGGACCAAGCCCTCGAAGTTGAGCCAGCAACCGGGTCGCTTGATCGACCAAACCTAGTCTTAACTGCGCGGTGGCCTCACCAACCATGGATTGACACCACCCCTCAGAGCCAACGGAGAACTTCGACCGAACATTTGCCCATCTTTGGGCTGCTATCTGGTGATCGCTCTGCAAACTCGCAATTCTGGCAAACAACACCAAAGCCGAGGCTGATCGGGAGCATTCTGGACGAAGTTCTGCCAGAACTTCTGAAGCCTGGTTGGGTTGATCCGGAAGAAAACAAGGGGCAATCAAGAGCCGAAGTTGGTCGCTAGTTGCATCTTTCGGGAGCACACCAAGGACCTGTAGGCCCACGGTTCTCAGGACATCTGGTGTGACCTGTTCCGTAGGATTTTCAGAAGCCCACTGCACCAATCGAATGTTGGCCGCACGAGACCAACGTCCTTCAGGATCATTGACAAAAAGTTCTGTGGCCAATGCTCTCGCAGAAGCGAGGTCCCCCGACGCAATCGCATTCTCGACCGCTCGGTAATCAAGTTCCGCACCAAGATCAGAAATCCCAACCATGCCACGGGCACGAAGATCTGAAAGATCGGCCAGAACCTCACGTCGGACCGGGGAGAAGGCCAAAAGATCACCTGCAGATTCCAGAAGTCGTCGAGCTCGAGCCAAACCGACTCGAATACGCTCGGGAGTCATGATCTCAGGCGAATCAAGCCAGAGACGATGCAGCTCAAGGGCAAGATCGATGTGGGTCTCAAATGCCATATCACCGGACTTCGCGAGACCAAACATCATGAATTCAGCTCGGGCCTGAGCTTCAAGAAAACGGGACGAATCGGCAGGGATTGCCAAGAGGCTTTCCACAAGATCAAGTGAGGCCGGTTGGTGACCAGATTGCTGAAGCAAAATTTCAACCGCAAAAGGGTGATCGGGATAATTCTGCAAAAATAATGCGGATTCCGTTGGGAGGGTAACTGGATCACCTCCCGCTTCTTTCCATTTCATAAACGCTTGCAATCGACGTGAGGCTAAGTCGGCAGAATTCCCACCAAATTCCGCTGCTTTCGACCACGCCTGAGCGCTGTCAAAGAAGCGTTCGGATTTCCAAGCGGACCATGCAGCCCGAGCGTATGTGTCATGTTTGATGGCCCCAGGTCGGTTACGAAGATTGACGGCCAACAACTGATCACAAAGGGCAGACCATGCCGGGGCAGAATTTGGATTTGGTTCAGGATCTCCGTCTCGGGTCAGTTGATTGCTAAAGGCAAAATGTGCCGTAATCAACGCGGCCAAATCCCGATTGTTCAGGAGATCGGGGTCGAATGACGTGGCATACCCAAGCAACGCATCAAGACCCTCTCGATCCACCAACGATTCGACAACGTCTTCCACCACCGATTCAGGACCGGCACGAAGGAGATACGCCAAGAGCATGACCAATTCTTGATGCTCAACGACATCAGGAAGACCTTCCCGAATAGCCAAGGGGTCATTGGCAATGGCTCGGGCCAATACACGGCGGAATCCAGATTGACGACGATCTTCGGCATTTCCAAATTGTTCGAGGGCACGGCCCCAGCGATCAGGCAGTCCCGCATGAGATTCGAGGAGCAATACACCATGGATAGCAAACGAGACGTACCGGCGCGGATACCACGCCTCCGGAAGATCCGATGGCAAGGGAAGGCTTGGCTCACCAGCCAGCACCCAGGCGAAGGCCTTTAATCCCTCGGCTTGATCCATTGCTGGATCTTCCGAAACGCCCAGCAGTACTCGAAAAGTTCGAGCCCAACCTGCAAGCAAAGCGGAGCGGGTCCGTGCATTCTCAGAAATTCCCCCTGATTCAGACAGACGTGTGCGTTTCTCTTCACTGTTGGTTCGGAGTGACCTGTTGGCTGCTGATTCAAATCTTGCGTTTGCACGCTGAAATAACTTTTCAGATTGATCCAGAACATCAGTCAATGCGATCGCAATCTGATCAACCTCGACGGGTTCAAATGAACACAGTGCTGACGATGCCGATTGTTCCACCGGCAAGGCTTGAGCGGCCAACAGTTCAATCTCCAGCCGAAGTCGAGCCGGGGACGAAGAAGGCAACGCTTCAATGAGGGGCTCGGCTTCCGTACGAAATTCAGCGGCACGTTCCGGGTGGGTCAGAAATGCGTTGGCCAGAACACCGGCAAACCGATTTGCGGCACGTTCACGTTCCCGCCCCGTGGACTCTTTCCACGCCTCAGCCAATGCCCACCGTTCAATCTCGGGGAGCCCTGCCCGTTCCGCGTAGGCCGAAAGATCGGATCCTTGCGTCAAAAAAACGATCGCGATCAAAGAGAGCACGTTCAAGGTGCGTCTCCATCAGCCGACCACGTAATGTCTTCAAAACCAATATCGCGTCCCGCCTGCACAGCGGCAGCTCCCGCCCCAAAAGGCGTTCCTGGTTCTGCTTTGATCACCAAACCAGGAGCTTGGGGCAACTGTCGTAAGGCCGTACGCAATTCTTTCACTGAGGCATGTGTTTGGGCCCCGAGTTGATACACAACCTGTCCTTGTTGCGCACGCACTTGGATCACTTGTGGCTCAATGTCAGAGGATTGATCGGCGCCCTGACCATCCACTGAAATTGCTGGCGTCAGCGACCGTTCTGGGATTGCGAACGCAGCGGTGAGAACAAAGTAAGCCAGCAGCAAAAAAACCACATCAATCAAGCTAGAAAGACTTGGGGCATCTGAACTTTCACGACGACGGCGGGAGAGATTCATGATCCACCTCCTGGCGCGACCGCTATTTCGACTCCTGGTACACCACTTCGAGCCAATATCCGAATCACCCGATCCACAACGGCGACATCGACCTCACGGTTTGCGCGAAGAGTGACTGATGGCATTTGCTCCCGACTGGCCTCCGCAAGAAGGGCCGGCAAGGCATCAATATCTCGAGACACGCCGGCGATACGCAGGGCTCCATCACCCATCAAGGTGAGAACCAGTCCTTCACCACGAGATCGATCTGGCTCACCTGATTGCTGAGGTAAATCAACCGGCTCACGACGGTCTTGTTCAAGTCGTGCGGCAGCCAGAAAAAACACAATTAACAAGAAGATCACGTCCACCATGGGCGTGAGATCAGGAGTGCGACGAACTGGTTGGCCACGACCAAGCCTCATTCTGTAGCCGCCCCCAACTCCAAAGGAAGGACCAATCGTTCAAGTTCGCGTCCAGTCTCCGCGGCAGCGGCGTCGATACGACTTCGCAACCAAGAGACCGTTGCAACACAAGGAATAGCAATGACCAAGCCCAACAGGGTGGTCGTAAGAGCCAACGATATGCTTCCCGCGATTGATTCTTGATTGCTTTGAGCTCCTGCACCCAAAGCATCAAATGCTCCGATCATGCCGAGAACCGTGCCCAAGAGTCCGATGAGAGGAGCAATCGATCCGATGACCGCAATGGGCTCTGTTTGCCGATGCAAGGCCGCAACCTCGACTTCGCCAGCTTCTTCAATAGATGCACGAAGATCAAAAACAGCCATTGGTGATGCACTA
>PAFA01000013.1 GCA_002700845.1 Phycisphaerae bacterium
GGCTTTGCCGAAGCTGCCTTCTTGGTCACAGTCTTCTTGGTCACAGTCTTCTTCGCCGCAGTCTTCTTTGATGCCGTTTTCTTTGATGCCGTTTTCTTTGATGCCGTTTTCTTTGATGCTCTAGCTTTGGACTTCACACTGGGCTCCTCGGGAACCGTGCCAGGCAAATCGACGACCGGAGTGGCTCGTTCTTTCTCTGACATCATCTGCAGGGCCAAATGGGATTCCAGAGCACTCGAAGCGTTCACCAATCGTGTCATGGTTTGAGACGCCGAGTCAATTGTGGCATCAGCATCCAGAACACCAGACTTCACCAGCAAGCGAAGGGTGCGCTCATCAACTGGAACGGCATGGGCGTTGGTCGCCAGCAAAACTGTACGGGCGGCAACGAACGGAGTCATCCCTTCCAAAGTATCCAGGTATTCGCGAAACTCTTTCTTTGAGCCACCAGCTGGGCCCGAAAGATCCGTGCTGTGCTCAGTGTGGTAGATCCCGCGAAGGGTGGCACGCAACCGGTCTGCACGCTCATCAGCTCGAGGACAGCTTCCGCCAAAATATTCTAGGTAGTCATCGACGACCGTAACTCGGAGTTCGTTGAGATCTGTCACGTCTTCGACCATGCGTGACCACGCAGAACTGGCACGAGCGCCATTCCACTCCCAGACCAAGAAGGACTGAATCAAAACCTGAGTGGGGTCAGTGACGCCCGGGAACGGGTTCTCCGCATTCTTGACCTTGCTCAAAAGACGCTTTAAGGCTTTCCCAGCTTCAGTCGCCGAGATTTTCTTCGTCGTGGCCATGCTCACGGCCTCCTTCGTTGGGATCATTGTTGGGATCGAGTCGACGGGTGACTTCGGCTGCTGCAGCCGCGCCAGCATCTTTCTTGAACCAGAGTCGCGGAGTACGTCGCAAATTCGCTCGCCGCGCAAGATCGCGACGGAGGTGCGGGGTTGCACTCTTTAGCCCATGCAACACCAACTCTAGATTCTCTGGAGGAAATGCACTAATGAAAGCCGTGGCATCCCCCATATCGGGAGCCAACTTCACGTGCCCTATGGAAACGATTCCTCGGACGCGAGGATCGGCAATCCCCTTGCGCAAAGTTTCTTGCAAGGTCCGGCGGATCACCTCTTCAAGTTGCTCATGGCGACGTGTCATGGATTAGCGATACCAATCAGTCCAAGGTGCGACGAACTTCTTGCGTGAGATAACACTCGAGAACATCGCCTTCCTTAATGTCGTCATAGCCATCAATCAACATGCCACACTCATTGCCGGAGGCAACTTCTTTAGCATCTTCCTTGAATCGCTTCAACTGATTCAATCGCCGATCATTCTCAATCACGATGCCATTTCGGGTAACCCGGATCTGGGCATTTCGACGAATACTGCCACTGGTCACATAACAACCGGCAACCATGCCAACCTTGGTAATTCGGAACACGGCTCGAACTTCGGCCTGGCCGAGGATCTCCAGCTTCAACTCCGGATCAAGCAGACCTTCGGCCGCTCGCTTCACATCATCAATCAGCTCATAGATGACGTCGTAATACCGGATGTCAACACCTTTAGCTTCAGCCTGCTTTCGGGCTTTCCCCGAAGCCGTGACGTTAAAGCCGATGATGATGGCACCGGTGGCCTCCGCCAGAGCGACATCAGAATCATTGATGCCACCAACCGCAGAATGCTTCACGGTGACCTTGACTTCTTCGGAGCCAATTTTGCCAAGTTGGCCCTTCAAGGTCTCGATCGAACCGAACACGTCACCCTTCAAGATGATGGGCAGTTCGGCCTTCTTCTGCTCTGCGAGCACACTGAAGATGTTGTCGAGGGTGACCTTCTCACCAGCCAAGTTGCGTTCACGCTCTGAAAGGCGACGTTCCCCGGCGGCAGCTTCTGCCTGCTTGATGTTCTTCACGCAGTAGAAATTATCGCCCGAGTCAGGCAACTCATCGAGACCACTGATGGCAATAGGATCACCAGGACCAGCTTCGTTGACGCGTTCGCCACGGTCATTCACAATGTCGCGAATGCGCCCGCATGCTCGTCCCACCACGATGAAGTCCCCCTTTTTCATCTGGCCTTGTTGAACAATCAATCGTGCAACCGGTCCGCGACCTTCTTCAACCTGAGCTTCAAGAACGGTGCCTTCCGCAAATCCTGCGTAGTCCGCTTGGAGCTCCAGAAGCTGCGCTTGCAAGTCAACAATTTCCAGAAGGCCGTCAAGATTGGTGCGGTTGATCGCCGAAACACGAACAACTTCGACTTCACCACCCCATTCCACAGGGTTCAAACCATTTTCGGCCAGCTGCCCCAAGATTCGTTGGATGTTGCCATCAGTGGCTTGTGCCTTATCAATTTTGTTCAAGGCCACGACAATCGGGACTCCGGCCGCCTTGGCGTGGTTGATGGACTCAACGGTTTGAGGCATGACACCGTCGTCCGCAGCCACGACCAAAATCACAACGTCGGTGACTTCTGCACCACGAGCACGCATCTCGGTGAACGCTTCGTGGCCGGGCGTGTCAATGAAGGTGATCGAACGTTGTTCAGCACCAACCTGAACACCAACACGGAATGCGCTGGTGGCCTGGGTAATACCACCGGCTTCACCGTCAGCAACATTGGCGTCGCGAATGGCATCCAGCAACGAAGTCTTGCCATGGTCGACGTGACCAAGAATGGTGACCACAGGGCTGCTTGGTCTTGGGTCAATCATCTCACGATTCTTGGCCGCATCCTCAATCGCCATTTCGGCTGTGATCTCAGGCAACACTTCAAGTTCAATGCCCCAGTCAATCATCAGCTCCATCGCCAAATCGTCAGCGATTATGCCATCTCCGGTCATCAATGGCTGACCCTTTTTCACCAGACGTCGCACGATGTCGTTGACTCTGACGCCCGTAATGGCAGAAAGATCTTTCAAAACCACCGGGGATTGGATGCTGACCGAACCACCGGTTTGCTTCAGGGTCTTCGCCCTTTCGCCTGTAGGCACATCTTTCTTCCGAACATCTCGACGCACGCGGTTCAAGAAGCCTTCAGATTTCTGAAGCCGCTGTTGACGATCGGCGAAGTCCTGCTGCCGCCAATCGAACGGGGTCACCTCACCAAGTCCTCGGCTCTTCGCTCCCGCACCAGTGCCGCCTCGGGACTGATCTCGACGCCGGGTGTTGCGAACACCACCACCACCGGGTGAAGGACGACCTGTGGAAGGTCCGCCGTGAGATCCTGGACCTGCACCCGGTCCGCTCGCTTCTCGCTGACGTCTTGGGGGGGCAACCGGATCTGGCTTTTCAATACGAACCACTTTCGGCCCGGCCAACTTGGTCTTCTCGGGGGTGACACGAGGACCGGCTGGTGTAATCACATCTGGTCGATCAGGCACATTGGGTTGAGCCGCTGCGCCTGTGAAGCCAGTGCCATCTGCATTTCCTCCGCCAGATCCACCCGAGGACTCACGGGACTCATTGCTTTGAGCACCGCCTCCAGCATCAGCCCGCGCTTGGGCCTCAGCCTGCTGTGCTTTGATGGCTGCCTCAACACGGGCTTGGTCAACCTTGACCTCTTCCGTTTTGGCTTCTTCAGAGACTTCGGTTTTTACCTTCGCTGGGACCGTTCGGCGGCGTGTACCGCGCCGCTTCTTCTCGGCTTCAGCATTCTTACGGGCTTCTTCAAGGTCAACCTTTTCAGCAGTTTCAACTGCGGTGGTTGAATCTTGCGCGTCTGGGACTTTCGAGAACCACTCACGAATGGTTGCCGCCAATCCAACAGAAATCGGAGACAAGTGGTTTTCAATACCAGGAATGGCTTCAGCCTCACACTTCGCGATGACATCTCTGGAACTGATACCCAGTTCCTTCGCAAGCTTGTGGACTCGGAGTTGTGCTTTCTTGGCCATAAGGTTTTAGCCCTCCTGATCCGAAGCGGGTTCGGATGCTTCTTCGGGGGGCGATCCCTCCGAGATGTCGTCAGATTCGGCAACCTTTGATTCGACCTCGTCATCTGACGCTTCGGGCAAATCTTCAAACCCACCGAGGATGGCAGCAGCGGCAGCTTCAGCATCAGCTGGGCCTTCAACTTCGCCTTCCTCTTGTCGGCGGGCTTCTTCTTCCTTGGCACGAGCTTGCTCTTCAGAGATGATTTTCCCTCGTGCTGAGCAGGCTGCGATAAAGGTTTGAGCGATCGCGGGATCAACTTCTAATTCTTCAGCCACCATCTCCGCGCCGACTTCTTCAACGTCAAAGACGCTGATCATGCCGAATGCCGCCAAGCGATCCGTTGCGGTGTTCTCAATGCCTTCGATGCTTTGAACCACTTCGTCAAGGGCTTCAAGACCCTTGGCAAATTCATCGGGTGTAAGAATGTCCAAATCCCAACCAGTGAGACGAGCGGCCAAACGAACGTTCTGACCACGTCGACCGATGGCCAATGAAAGTTGATCTTCACGCACCACAACGGTCCCCCGGCCGAGTTCGAAGCAGAGGCTGACCTCTTCAACTTCGGCAGGCTTGAGAGCGTTGGCGATGAGCACTTGGCTGGATTCATTCCAACGCACAATGTCAATTTTTTCCCCGCCCAATTCGTCGACGATGTTTCGGATTCGTGAACCACGAACGCCGACGCAGGCACCAACAGGGTCTACTTTCGAATCGATAGACGCAACGGCCACCTTCGTTCGGAAGCCTGGTTCGCGACTCATGGCTCGAATTTCGATCACACGCTCTGAGACTTCGGGGACTTCAAGTTCAAACAGCCGACGGATAAATTCTTGGTCGCCTCGAGAAAGCACGATCTTGACTTGGGTGCCTTGCTCACGAACATCTAGGATCAAGCAACGAACCCGGTCGCCGTTGTGGAATTGCTCTCCGGGAATTTGCTCAGAACGAGGCATGAAGCCTTCGGCCCGATCGATTTGCACAATCAACGCGCCACCTTCAACACGCTGCATGGTGCCAGTGACGATCTCACCCTTCCGCTTTGCAAAATCAGCCATCAAGGCATCACGCTCATCTTCACGGAAGCGTTGAATCATGACTTGCTTGGCGGTTTGAGCCGGGATACGTCCCAGATCTTCTAGAGCGATCGGCTCAGGGCGCACCGGAGCTTCGGGATCATCCAAATCGTCATAGACGTTCCGCCACATTGTGATTTCACCGCTCATGGGATCAACACGACACCCGAATTCTTCAACATCCAAACTGTTGAAGTGCTTTCGAGCGGCACTCTTCATGGCTTCTTCAAGATCTTGAAGAAGCAGATTTCGGTCGATGTTTCGATCCTGGGCAATGGAATCGAGCAATCGGATCATGTCGGCTGGGTTCACGGGAGACTCCTTACGGAACGACTTGAATTAACGAATTGACGTGCCTTAGAAAACAAAGAACACGGCTCGATTCCTCCGCGAAGAGGTATCGCACCGTGCCAAACGCCAAATCAGCAGAACACCTGCAGAGTTGGCCACCGAACTGACCCAAGGGATCAGATCATTCGAACCTCGCCCAACCGCATAGCGGCAAACGAACGACGACAGGCCCAGCGTGGCTCAGCCGGCATCGCAGATAGATCGAATGTGAGCACGCCGTTGGCACATGGCGGAGAGCTCCCGATGCAAACTTGACCTCGGACCATCCGGGGTCGAAGCGTCAATGGTATCGAAACTCAAGCGAATCTGGGGGGTTATGTGGATGAACCAAGCCGCACAATTCGGCGATCCCCGCGGTTCCCGACGTGCATAGGCCAGTCCGCCCCACCGCCAACGGTAAAGGACGGCTGCTCTTGATCCAGCTCCAGAACATCCCCTACGGCCATGCTCTGCAAGTCACCAAGAGTGATGTTGGTTGCACCCAAAACCGCCGTACCTTCGACTGAAATCGTACGTAAGCGTTGATCCAGACGTCGTTTCTGGGACGCGTCGGGCAATCGGCCGCTGCCACCAGACAGGACTTCAACCAAACCATCCAGATGAGGCTCTAAGGCCCGAATGGGGATGGCCAAACTCACTTCACCCTCGCGGCCGGACATGCGAAAAGCAAAGGTCACCTCCACCACAACCTCATTTGGGGCCAAGCCAGGGGCCATCTTCGGGTCGGATTCCACTTTGCTCTCGTCCTGGAAGCCTGGCGTGGGCAGCACAGACCAGGCTGCGGTGAGGGCTTCGGCCATATGTTTGAGCAACATCGCCCGAATTTGCTTCTCAATGCTGGTGGGCTCTCGCTTGGGAATGACCAAATCGGACCGATCACCCCCGCCCAACAGGCGATCAAGCATCGCGTAGAACACTTTTGGGGGCAAATTGAAGAAAAATGGGGTGTCAAACCCCTTGGATCGGAACAGGACAAAGGAGGTCAGACGTGGAAGTTGATCGGAGTAGTCCGCCCAGGTGGTTTGCTCCATACTTTGGGCTGGGAATTCCACCAAACTGCCCAAGCATCCCGTCAGCCTCTGCCCCAATTCTTGGGCAAGCCGCTGCTGAATGGTCTGAATGGCCCGTAGAGCCTCTTTTCCCAGCCGATCGGGACGACGAAAATCATGAGCCTCGACGCTGATCCGACCCGCTGGTGGCGGGCGAAGGGTGAACAACTGCGGACCTTCATCCCCAGTATGAACTTCCCCGCCGCGTACGGCGTTCAACAATGATCGAACTTGGGGACCGTCGAGTCCATCTTGCATCCGGGCATCCTGCCTTCCCTGCGTCTCACCAAGAATATGATAAGGACTTCATCATTTCGGTTGAATCCAAAGCCAACCTTGAATCTCCCTTTGAGAGACCCCATGCGCATGCTCCCATTCATCTTGGTCACCCTGTTCGCCAGCCTTGGCACCGCTGATCCGATTGCTGTGGACCGGTTCTCCGTCGACATCCTTTCGTGGCCCGGAACCAGCCCTCAAGCCGGTACCGATGGCGCCCTGGCCGTTGTACTGGACATTGAAGACCACTGGCATTTGCAAGCTGGAGTTGGCGCTCCTGAGGCAAAGCCTGATGCCATCCCCACCAAAATTGAGATCACCGCTCCAGAAGGCTGGACCGTTGGCAACCCAGTTTGGCCAACCGCTGATGAATTCAGAATCGGCGAAGGTCCCTTTGCACAGGAAGCCAGTGGCTACGAAGGCCGAGTGCTTGTGGTGTTCCCCGCCAGCATCCCTGCAAACGCGACTGGGGACGCCTTGATCAGCCTGGAGATTTCCTGGCAGGCATGCGATGACCAAGTCTGCGAAATGCCTGGCGAGGAATCTCTCTCTTTCAAACTCAATGTTCTCAGCAGTGATGCCCCACTCGAGCCCTTGTCTGATCCAGACGCCACCACCATCCGAAATGCACTCGGGACCGGCACGTCTTCGACCACAGACAACCCCGATCGAGCGGATTCAGCTTCTCCTTCGGCTGAAACAAAGAACGAGAAAAGCTCGTCGCTGGACACTCTGCGCAACCTCAAATGGTGGATGTCAGGAGGCTTGGTTGTTCTGGCCATGGGATGGATGGTGGTGCGGACCTTTGCTTTCGCGAAGTCCAACCTCACCCGAGGCTTGGTCCTGCTAAGCGGAGGCGCCGTTGCCTGGGGCACGATGCTTTTTGTGCTTGCCACAACCAGTGACCCCAATGCTGCGTTCACGAAATACCAACCCGATACTTTTGCGGAAGCACAGGCCCAAAACAAAACCGTTCTGGTGAAATTCACCGCCGACTGGTGCGCCAATTGCCAGGTCAACGAACGGATCATGCTGGCTTCCGAAGACGTCACGGCTGCGTTGGCTCAAGAAGGCGTCGTGGCGATGAAGGTTGATTTCTCTGCCGCAAACCCAGAAGGTGACGCCCTCAAGGATGAACTGGGCGGCGGCGGCATCCCATTGATTGGCGTCTGGTCCCCAAACACCGCCGAACCCATCACCATCCGGGGCCCCATCGCACCTGATGCTTCTGATGTTCTGGCGGCACTTCGTGGAGAGACCACCAAAGCCGAAAGTGGGGAAACTTTTGACTTCTTAGGTTTGCGGTTCAGTGTGGCTTCCGATGCAAAATTACTGATCCTGCTGCTGGCATTTGCCGCCGGATTCCTGATGAACTTCACACCTTGCGTCCTGCCCGTGATCCCGCTCAAGGTCCTTTCTCTGCAAGCTCACGCCAAAAGTTCACCGGCGAAGGCCCTGCGGCTTGGGTTGGTGTTCTCACTCGGAATCTTGGCGTTGTATGGCGTCCTTGGAATCTTGATGGCTGGTGTAGGCGGCTTGTTTGAACGTTTGGATTGGGGTCAACAGTTCGAAAAATGGTGGCTCAGCGGCCTTCTGGGATTGATCGTCGGCGGTATGGGCGTCGGCATGGTTGGCCTGTTCGAAATTCGGCTGCCCGCAGCACTCACCGTCTTCAACCCAACCAGCGAAACGGCCAGCGGCTCATTCTTCATGGGTGTGTTCACAGCCGTGTTGTCGACACCCTGCACCGGACCTTTGCTTGGGGCCACCGTCGCTTGGACGGCCACACAATCACCCGCTCTCGCGTTCCTCACATTGCTGGTCATGGGTGCAGGTATGGCCTTCCCTTACCTCCTGCTGACCGCAAGGCCAAATTGGCTGTCCGCCCTCCCCCGTTCCGGCCCGGGAAGTGTGCTGCTCAAACAAGTCATGGGACTGTTGCTGGTTGCCGTCGCCATCTGGTTCCTTGGCAACGCAGGTGCGGGGCTTTTGCCCTCCGCTTAAGGCTGTTCCGAAAGTTGATCTTCGATTGCAGCCCGAGCTTGGGCTGAGAGTTTTCGAGCTGGGTCTCGAATAGCGTCATCCACTTCGAGACGTCGAAGCCAAAGAGAACGTGCTCCTTCAATGTCTCCAGCCTGAGCACGCGACGCGGCTGCACGCTCCAACAAAGTACGACCATAGGGATTCAATACCAGCAATTGATCGTGCAACACTCTGGGGTCTGAGGCAAGGTTGGCTTTGAGTTGTAGATCTTCACGACTCGAACCCAAGGTTTCAGCCGAGGCAATCCCCAGACGAACCGCTGCACGCAGAGGCTCCGGGTCATACGGCCACGTGGTGATATCGGGAACAAAATCGGGAACACGCTGTTCGGCAAGGGCTTGATCAATCATGGCCAAATTTCGTGCTGAGTCAGTGGCCTGCCAAGCCGCCAAAGCACAAACCAACGCAAACGAAGCTGGTACCAATGCCGACCAACGGTGACCAGCAACAGCTGAAGGCACGGCCATCGAAAACAACAACGCGCACCAGGCCAAAGCATTTGGAGTGACGCCAGTGATGTCCAATTGTGCGTGCACCAAAATGGCTACGGCCGCCGCCAAGACACCACGACCCACAGATGCTTTGCCTCGGGCGATACACCATGCCAATCCACCCGCACCCAGAACCCCAGCCACGCGCCACAGTGCCTCCACACCAGCCACCGAGGACAACTCCACTTGCAATGCCAAAGCAGCTGCAAGCGCGGCAGATAAGCCAGCCGTGGCTCCTTCAGCGGGAGCACAAGCACCACGGTTCATTGAAAGCGTCGTTCGGGCAAAGGCCAACAACCAAGGCAAGGCCCCTATGCCCAAAATCACCAACCAGTCTGCGAACAAGGCGTGGGCTGAACGAACTTCTTCGGCATCTACTGGCCGCCTCACCTGAAGAAACGCATCTTGAAAGCCATCCGCTCCCACACCAAATGGATGAGCTTGAAGCACATGCCAAACGCCACGCAAGTAGCCGCCACGGACACGTAAGCTTTCCTCTGTCAGCCACCCCTCGGGCAGAAGACTTCGAACAACCACCAAGGACAGGACACCCAAAGCCAAGGTGAAAGGCCACCAATTGGGCATTACTCGGCCAGAACGTTGCCAGAGCAGCACCACCAAACCGACACCAAGGGCACCAAACGCACCTTTTGATCCCGCGAGGACAAGCAGCCAACTCGCACCCAGTACCGCCAGCCACCATGCACGGCGCTCCAAGGCAAGGCCCATGCATACCAAGGTTGCTCCTAAAACAACAGTGGAGAACACATTGGGTGAAACAAACCATCCGGTCGGTACGGGTTCGTTGAGTCGTCGCTCGAAAACTCGAACCTCCTCACCCTCAAGATCCCAGCCACGTTGGGCAAGAAGAACTTCTCGCTCTGCTTGCCAAAAAGACACTGTGGCCTCGTGTTCTGGACCAACTTGACGAAGACTGCGCAATCCCAACGGAAGAAGTGCCGAGATCAAAACGGCGACCATCACGCGTCGCACCTTCGGTTGCGAGGCCAAACGGCTTGCCGCAATTGATGCCAAGCCGATCGCCCCAAAAGTCAGACCACGCCACCCGTGCTCGCTTGGACCGGTGAGTTGCATAACCAACAAGACACACGGCAGTCCCGCGGCCAAAACCAGCCAACGCTCGCATCCCTTTCGCCAAAAGACCAAGGCCGAAAGAATCAGCAGTGCTGCGGACCAAGCCAACGCACCACTTGGACCAAGTCCTGGGTACCCGCCCGAAGCCACTCCGGAAGCGAAATCAAGATGCCGTTGATCCACCATTGCGGTCAACACGCCAAAGGAACCCAGTCCCGCAAGAGACGCTCCCGCCAACCCCGAGAACCCGTCCGGGCAAGAAGTTGTGTCGGGTGAACTCACCACGAACGCCCTCGAATATCAACCACCAGCAACAACAACATCATGATGCTCATCATTGAGGCCACCCATACCGCTTCGCTTGCTGCAGCCCGGGGAATACCAACGCCCAAAGCGGCGAAGCAGATGGCAATCAACCACAACCCCAAAACCGCGGTTTTTCCATCAAATCCACGCTGCACCAATCGGTGAGACAAGTGCCGCTGATCACCAGAAAATGGACTTCGCCCTTCCCGCAATCGAATGCATGTCACGGCCACGAGGTCGTACAGCGGAATGGCCAAAGCCCCCAAAGGAACCAAAAGGCCAACCAAGCCACCCGCAGGACCCGCTTCGCCAGCAGGATCCCACCA
>PAFA01000014.1 GCA_002700845.1 Phycisphaerae bacterium
CTCCGTGAGTCCCTCTCTAATGCTGCAGAAGAGATTGGACCAAGGTTTCTCGACATCATGCCGATGTCTTATTTTCAAGACACACCGCATGAAGAGCGTCTGACCCACCTGAGAGCGGTCTTGGCCGCCCGGGCGTCAGGTCGCCTGCCATCTCTTGATCTTCGCGACGGCGAGAACCGCATTACGTTTATTCGTCCCAATGACCATCCCGGCCTGCTGGCTGAAGTCGTCGGTCAACTCCCCCACGACCGGCCACTCATCTCCGCCAAGATTCATTCAGCGACAGACGCTTCACTGGCAATCGACACCTTTGAATTTGGAGAAAAGCCGAGGTTTGACCTCAGCGATCCAGATCAAACCGCGTGCATGGAAAGAGCGGTTGCGTTTGCCGCTGAAAACCACCCTGAGATTACCGAAGACGAAGTACGTGACTTCATTCAGCGCTGCACCGGCGACTACGTCTTTTCGGTGAGCCCCCTTCGATTTTGCCAACACCTCAAAATTTATCGAGAGTTGTCCGGCACCGAAGGCACCATTGTCCGCCTAGAACAAGAAAAGGATGAACGCTACAGCCGGATTGTTGTGGCGGTCATGAACGCATCGACCCGCCGCATGCTGGAACGTGTCGCCGAACGGTTGGCGATGGATGGCATTGATATTTTCCGGGCATACCTAGACAACATTGATGACGGTCAGAACGGTCAAATCACACTGTTGGGCTTTGTGGTCCAGCGGGAGCAAGGTGCCTTGGTTGAAGACAGCGCCCTGTGGCGGATCATTCGCCGAGATCTTCAACGCAACAAATGGGTGGACACCGCCGCGTTGAAAATGTCATACACCCACGCTGGACTCGGGCAGCGTCACGCAGAAGTTCTGGATGCCGTTATTGAATTGGCACATCAAAAGTTGGTCAAAGTTAACCGTTGGGCTTACAGTCGAGTACGGCTGCGGCGCTGGACCAGCGAGAACATTGAACTGTGCCAAAAGATTGCAGACTTACTCTTGGCCCGATTTGATCCGGACAATCCACTACCAGATCCTGATTTCACCTTGCGTTTGGCCGATGTCCGTGAAGAAGTAGACCGTGTCGATTTCCAAGACAGCAGAGTGGCCATTCAAGCAATGCTGGACGCGGTCTTGGCCGTTCGGCGTACCAATGTCTTCTTGGACGAACGGTATGGCTTGGCCTTTCGGATCGACCCCGGCTACTTGCACCACGAAGATCGACCAGCCCTACCCTTCGGTGTCTTCTTTGTCCGAGGTCGCAACTTCGCGGGCTTCCACGTGCGGTTCCGGGATATTGCTCGAGGCGGCCTCCGCATTATTCGGACTCGAACTGAAGAAGTCCACGCACGCGAATGTGAACGCCTTTACGACGAAGCATTCAACCTTGCCTTCGCCCAACAGCTCAAGAACAAAGACATCCCTGAGGGTGGAGCCAAAGCTGCGGTGTTGGCCGACCCGTACGCCCGCCATAACCGAGTGGTAAAAGCGTTCGCCGACTCACTTTTGGATCTGATTACCCCTGAACAAAAGACCAAAGAACGAGTGATAGATCATTTGGGACACGACGAGCTTCTGTATCTCGGTCCTGATGAAAATATTCTTCCTGAGCACATCGTATGGATGGCCAAACGTGCCGTCCAACGAGGCTACCCACTCGCCTCAGCCTTCATCTCTTCGAAACCAGGCGCGGGCATCAACCACAAGGATTACGGCGTCACTTCTGAAGGGGTCAATGTGTTCCTGCACGGCTCACTTCCAGCGATTGGAATTGACCCTGAGAAGGACAGCTTTACCGTCAAGATGACCGGCGGTCCCGACGGAGATGTTGGTGGCAATTTCATTCGGATTGCCAAGGACACGTATGGCGACCGCATCAAGATCATTGGTATCGCGGATGGTTCCGGATGTGGAGAAGACCCCAACGGTCTGGACTTGGAAGAATTGCTTCGTCTTTTCAAAGCCGAGCTGCCTATTGCCGATTACAACCCAAGCAAACTGTCGAGCGATGGTCGAGTTGTCACCCTTGATGACCCCGATGGCCCGGTACTTCGAAACACACTCCACAACCGACTGGTCGCCGATGCATTTGTCCCCTGCGGCGGACGGCCAGCGGCCATGAACGACGCCAACTGGGATGATTTCCTAACCCCTGGAGGCGCCCCAAGCAGCCGGTTGATCGTAGAAGGCGCGAATCTCTTCTTAACCCCTGAAGCTCGTGAAAACCTGAGTAAGAAGGGTGTCCTCATCCTGAAAGACTCCAGCGCAAACAAGTGTGGGGTTATTACCAGCTCTTATGAAATTTGTTCGAACATGCTGGTCTCTGAAGAGGACTTCATGCCCATCAAGGATCGATTTGTTGGTGAAGTCATTCCTCGACTTCATCAATTCGCTCGGTCCGAAGTGCAATTGCTGCACCGTCTTCACAAGCACCATCCCGACTGGACGCTGCCTGATATTTCTATTCACATGAGCCGGGTAATGATGAGAGTGGCAGATGCTATTGAACTGGGCCTTGATCACATTGAGAAATCAGCTCCAGAAGCGGTCCGACGCTTGGTGACCGACCACATTCCAGAAGTCATTCAAGAACTCACGGGGGAAAAGCTTTGGGATGAACTCCCCCCGGCCTATTTGCGGTGGTTGAAGGCCAAATCCCTTGCGGCCAGAATTGTGTATCGCGAGGGAACAGACGCGGTTGAGAGCCTTCCCGCAGACCATCTCCCTGCATTTGCCGTTGAGTTTC
The DNA here is from genome assembly GCA_002700845.1 of Phycisphaerae bacterium. Lineage (GTDB taxonomy): Bacteria > Planctomycetota > Phycisphaerae > Phycisphaerales > SM1A02 > UBA8653. The sequence continues at coordinate 2,750 of PAFA01000014.1, forward strand.
TCGCCATCGATGATGAGACCAGAAAGCTGGCTCAAATTATCGAAGACAGTGACCTCCCTGACCGTTCGCGAATGGCGGCGCTGCTTCGGAAGGCCGGGTTAACCAGTGCCATGGGGGCTGATCAAACCCCCGAGACGTAATTCCCGGGTGTCGATCAACTAGAGGGCAAAGTATTTTGCTTCGGGGTGGTGGACCACGATCGCGCTCGTGGACTGTTCGGGATCGATCTGAAAGTTCTCAGTCAAATTGCAACCGATACGCTCCGGCTGAAGCAGCCGAAACAATTTGGCTTGATCTGACATGTCAGGGCAAGCCGGATAACCGAAGGAATACCGACTTCCGCGGTATTGCTGACGGAACAGTTCTTCGGGCGTGACGGCATCATCTGCATCAATGCCGAGCTCTGCCCGCATCCGCTTGTGCCACATCTCAGCTAAAGCTTCTGCGGTTTCAACCGCGAAACCGTGCAAGTACAGATATTCAGAGAAATCCCCAGCTTCAAACAGTGTCCGGCAACGAGCGGTAGCCTCTTCGCCGACGGTCACACAAGACATTCCGATGACATCGTCCTCTCCAAAGAAGTCACTGATACAAAGGCGGCGGCGTTCAGCTTGGCGAGGGAATGTGAAGCGTTCAATCTCAGTCTGGCCGTCTTCATCAAGAACAACCAAGTCATTTTCCTCTCCGCGACAACGGAACCAACCGTAGACAACCTTCGGCTGCAAAATCCCTTCATCTAGACATTGCAAAGAAAGTCGATCAACCACCGGATCAGCGTGTTCTTTCAGCCAAGCATCATGCTCTGTTTCGGAGCGGCTTCCGCGTTTCAACTGCCATTGACCGCGGGTGAGCGCTTTTCGGTTCATATAAGGCCATATCGATCGACAGTCCAGGTCCTGGACCACTCGAGTCCCCAAGAATGGCACCGTGGGCGCCGGGACTGGCAAAGTTTTTGTGACCACCGAAGTTGAGGCCTTTTGGGATCGTTCATTTTGCGCTGCTTTAGCCTTAGCCAAGGCATGATCACGCTTTTCAGATCGAGAGACTATGGATTCACGTTCCATTTGCAGATTGTCTTCGACGATCAAATCCATTAGGCGTAACCCGTCGAATGCATCTTGCGCATACAAACATTCGCCGCCGTACAGAGGACGCAGATAGCCCTCGCAATGTCGGCGAGATAGAGCCGCCCCGCCAAGCATGACCGGAAGGTCTAGTCCATTTGAGTTGAAAGTCTCAAGGTCGGATTCCATAACCATGACACTCTTGACCAAAAGACCTGACAAACCAATTGCATGAGGCTGGTGCTCTGCAACGGCAGCCATGATCGACTCGGCCGTCTTCTTAATTCCGATGTTGTGCACCGTGTAGCCGTTATTGGTCAGGATAATGTCAACGAGATTTTTACCAATGTCGTGAACATCACCCTTCACCGTAGCCAACACAATGCTGCCCTTTGAAGCGCCATCGATTCGATCCAAATGGGGTTCGATGCGGGAGACTGCGGCTTTCATTACTTCCGCACTCTTGAGCACAAATGGCAACTGCATTTTTCCCGCACCAAATAGTTCACCAACTTCACGCATAGCGTCAAGAAGGTGCAAGTTGATGATGTCTAAGGGTGGAATGACTTCGAGCGCCTCATCAATCAAACACTCCAAACCACCCTTTCGGCCATCGATTAACTGCTTTCGCAATCGATCCTCGAGGGGCAAATCGGTTTCAATCTCAACCTCCGCCGCAACCGTCTTCCCGGCGAACTCGTCGGAAAAGATGGCCAACGGGTCATCGGACTCTGTGCCATCGGCCAGTACTGCTGGTACGGCTGGGGAACGATCGTAAATAAGGTCCAGAGCCATAGACCAATGGCCGTCCTCGATTCGAGTACGAGGCAGGATCTTTGAAGCGTGCATGATTGCACTGGTTAATCCTGCTCTTTGCAACTCGTGCAAGAACACACTGTTCAACACCATACGAGCTGCGGGTTTCAAACCAAATGAGACATTGGAGAGGCCACAAGTGATCTGAGCTTCCGGAAAAGCTTCCGCAATTTTCCGAACGCCCTCGATGGTTTCAAGTCCCGACCGACGGTCTTGGGCCATTCCAGTGGAGATCGGGAGGACCAAAGGGTCAAAGAACAAGTCCTCAGGCTTGAAACCATGGACTTCGAGTGCCCGGTCATACATTCGTCGCGCAATCGCCAACTTTCTTTCGGCGGTTCGGGCCATAGCCTCTTCGGGATCATCATCAATACATCCAAGCACGATGGCCGCACCATGCTCACGAGCCAAGGCACACAACGTGTCAAATTTAGGCTCTCCCTCTTCAAGATTGGCACTGTTCACAATTGCACGACCACCGCAAGACTCCAAGCCAGCACGAATGGTTTCCACCTGAGTGGAGTCAATCATTAAAGGGATATCGACCCCTTTGGCAATTCGAGAAACCACCTCACGCATGTCTCGCTCGTTATCACGACCGGCGTAGTCCACGTTGACGTCAAGAACATGGCTGCCATCGCCGCCTTGCTCCGAAGCCAACTCGACAATGGCATCCCAATCTTCCGCTTCCAACAAACGTTTAAATGCGCGTGACCCAGAAGCATTGGTTCTCTCGCCAACAATCTGAACCGAGTTTTGTTGACGGTGCTCTACCGCGCTGAACACTGAACTTGTTGAGGCCGCAAAAGACACTTGATTTCGTGACCCAGGGAGTGAGGCATCAAGCATGCCCCGCAGCGCTGCAATGTGCTCGACTTTTGTCCCACAACATCCGCCGACTGTTTGCACACCCATATCCGAGACAAATCCAGCCATCCGTTGGGCCATAGGTTCTGGCTGCAGCGGATATTCCGTACGGCCGTCGACCAAGATGGGGAGGCCCGCGTTGGGCACAACCGAGATTGATCGATCCCAGTGCTTCGAAAGCCACTCGACATGAGGAGTCATCTCCGCGGGTCCGGTTGCACAGTTCAAGCCCAGACTTGCCACTGGCAAACCGCGCATCGAAGCGGCTACGGCTGCGATTTCCGAACCCACCAAAAGCGTACCGGTGGTCTCCACCGTGACCGAGACCATAATGGGCAATTGCTCTGGACCAATCCCCCGATCAGCCAACGCACGCAATGCCGCATGAACCGCACAACGAATCTGCAATGGATCCTGGCAGGTCTCCACCAGAAGACCATCAACACCACCATCCAGAAGCCCTTCAATCTGAATCCGATAGGACTTGTGCATCGCTGACCAGTCGGTTTGACCAAGAGTCAGCAACCGCGTGCCCGGACCAATCGAACCCAACACATACCGTTCCCCACCAGCAGACTCACAGGCCGCACGGGCAATCTCAGCCGCTTCTTTGTTGAGTTCCCGGGTTTCACCTTCAAGACCAAACTCGGCAAGCACCAGTTGATTGGCACCAAAAGTGTTTGTTTCGACGGCATCGGCCCCCTGCTGAAGAAACGATGCGTGGATTGATTGGACCAGCTCAGGGCGACTGCGAAGCAGAATTTCGGTGCAATTTTCCTCACCGAGATAATCACGCTCAACATCCAAGTCCATGTCTTGAATTGCGGAGCCAAAGCCACCGTCAAGGAGTAACGCGCCGTGCTGCAGCCGATCGGCAAGGGATGTCATAGGCTGAAATCTTATGAAATCAACAAGACCTTGTCCATCTATCCGGATAGATGGATATTTAGCCATTTCGGCCAACACAACTGGTTTATGGCATGATTTGAGGATGTCAACCTGTATCACCCTGCTGCTCATCCTCTGCACAACCACCGAGTTGCCGACGCCTGAAGAATTGCTTGCCAAGGCCACCGAAGCCCTCGGCGGAGAGGCCATCGCCAGCAGCAATATCGAGGCCACGTGGTCCCTAGCAAAGGCAAAACCCGACACCACGGAAGAAATCTCGGTGAAAGTCTCGTTGCAGAGTTACGAATTCAAAGTGACGCGGGGTAAAGGGAACCTCAGCCTCTATCACACCACCGATTTTGACTGGATGCAGTTGCCAGCGCACACAAATATTCCCGCCGTCCGAATCACCCGAGACCGGTTGTACCAATGGGACCCCATTGCTCAGCCCCATCTCGAACTGCTTTGCGCATGGGAACGTCGTCCTGAACGTCGGACGCTCGGCCTCATTATGCGTGGTGACGAAGCGTGCTACCGCGTCCGGCTCGCCGGTACGACGGACGAGACCCGAATTCCGAACGGTGCCGAATTCATGTACCTCTCAGTCGTCACCGGCTTGCCCGTCGCGCATGAATCCGCGGCCAACATGCGGACCGGAAGCCGGCGCATCACTGAGTTTGTCGATTGGGAGTCCGTCGGTGAAATTAAAATGCCCAAAAAGTTGATCTTGACCGCGATGAACGAAAAAATTCGGACCGCCACCAGAACGACTGCCGCGGTGCTCGAAGTCCCACTGGTCATTGAAGTCCCACAACGCGTGAAAGACGCCAAAAATCCTAATCATGTGTTCGCTCCCGACGGCCCATCAATTTTGGGCGGAGCCCAAGAGACTGCGAAGCCACCCCAACCCAATTCAGAACCAGAAGTCGCTCCGGTCAAAGAATCTGCCACGCAAGACGATTCCTCGAACAACTCATGAACGAAGCAATTGTTCAGGTACAAAACGGGACCAAACGCTACGGCCCCAAGCTGGCCCTGGACGGAGTAAATCTCACGCTCGAGCGCGGCATGCGGTGCGGACTTCTAGGACCGAACGGAGCTGGGAAAAGTACCCTGATCAGAACGCTTACTGGGATTCTGCGTCTGGATGATGGGTCCATCAGTGTCCTTGGTCAAACCCCGGAAGCTGCCCGCCATCGGGTGGGGTATCTCCCCGAGGAACGCGGCGTTCCTCGCCGAGCCAAAGTAGGGGAATGGCTGTCATTTTTGGGCAAGTTGCGAGGGCTGCCTGCGGGTGAAGCTCGCAAAACGGCTTCCCATTGGCTTGAGCGGGTTGACCTTCTTGGGGTGGAACGATCACGGTGTCGAGAGCTTTCAAAAGGGATGCAGCAAAAAGTTCAGCTTGCCGCCGCACTGCAGCACGAACCTGATCTACTCATCTTGGATGAACCCTTCAGTGGCCTGGACCCAGTGGCGGTTCAACTCCTTGAAGATCTCATCCGAGAAGTCTCAAACCGTGGGGCAACAGTGCTCCTCTCAACCCACCTCTTGCCACAAGCAGAAGCATTATGCGACCACGTTCTCCTGCTTCGACGAGGAAAGACCTTGGCTTCTGGATCTCTGAAAGCTGTGCTTTCCGCAGGTCAACCAAAAATTGAATTCCGTTCTGATACCGCCCCGCCAAATGCCAAAGCGCTGGGTGAACACCACTGGGTCATCGAAGCCGACGATGACAGTGTTGATGAAGCCTTCATCATGGCAGCCCAATGGCCGGGGGTCCGAGAAATTCGACGAACCGGTCGACAACTTCGAGACTTCTTCTTGGAGGACCATGATGAATGATCTTCGCACGATTGCGTGGCGTGAGTTTCGCGAGACCGCATTAACTCCTGCCTTTCTTATCAGTTTGGTCGGAATGCCTTTGTTGCTCGTGGTGGTGGCAGTGCTGTCATCCGGCATGGCACTCACCCATACCGAACCACCGGTTGAGGGCTGTATCTGGATCGAAAGCAACGAGAACTTTCGCAACGCATTCGCGGAACGTGTGAAGCAAGGCGTTCAGGCACAGAGTGTCGGAGACATGCCTTCGGTCTTGGTTGACTTTGATGTGGAGATAAAGTCAGGAAGCCGAGTAGATCCGCCCAACAAACAGCATCCTGCCAAAATCAGTGTTCCGGACAGCGTTC
>PAFA01000015.1 GCA_002700845.1 Phycisphaerae bacterium
GACCGCATTGTGGAATTGCCGGGCAAGCAAGGACTTTGCTCATTTTCCAATACTGGCCTAGACAGTCTGCTCAAAGAACGTGGCATTAAAAACGTCGTAATCGCTGGCGTGGTCACGAGCGTTTGCATCGACTCGACGGCTCGGGTTGCCGCCGATAAGGGATACAACGTCACCGTGCTTTCTGATTGCACGGCCGGTCGCTCAGCGTTTGAACAAGAGTTTTACTGCAAAGAAATCTTCCCGATTTTCAGTACGGTCGGTTCGGTTGATGAGACATTGGCCTCACTGAACCAACGCGTTGCGGCATAAACCGAGCGCTCCCTTGGTTGAGGCGTTGTTCTTAATGCAATGTCTCGATCACAAAGCATCGTGTATGGATAAACCTCCACGTTATGGTTTCGGTCTATGACTGAACCCATCTGCCTAAACAACGCGCTCTCCACGTTCCACGACCACTGGTCACCGCGCATCATTGCTTCGCTCAATGGGCAAGAAGTCAAGCTGGCCAAGTTTCAAGGGGCCTTCGATTGGCATGCTCATGAAAATGAGGATGAGCTGTTCTTGGTGATCGAGGGCAAATTCACCATGGCTTTCAGGGACCGAGAAGTCGAACTCAAAAAAGGCGAGATGATGGTGGTCCCCCGTGGAGTCGAGCACCGACCAATGGCAGATGCTGAATGCCATGTCTTGTTGTTTGAACCTGCGGGCATCGTCAACACGGGCAACGCGGTATCAAGTGAGAAGACAAATGTCGCCCAGTGGATCAAGGGCACCACTCCCCCATCAGCCCCATGCTGACAGAAGCTGGACCAGATCCTCAAAATCAACTGTCCCATTCCCGTTGAAGTCCGCGGCACAGCCCGAGCACGGGCCAAAGAATGAAAGCAACTCCACCAAGTCTGAGAAGCCCACAGTCCCGTCTCCGTTCAAATCTTCGATCCGACCGGTGCAAGAAACCCGCTCGACCACAAGAGCATCGATTCCTGCTTCAACAACTGATCCCGGGCTGTCATCATCAGCGATGAATTGGAGCTGGAAGGTGTCAGTGGGGGTGAAGCCATCGATGTCCGATGCCCGCACCACCACTTGATGCCAGCCCCCTCCGCAGTCGGCGTTTCCAGGGCCGACCTCCTCAACCAGTTGCCAGGACTGGCCGCCATCAAAGCTGGCTTCCACCATAAAGCGATCTTGCCCTGGATTGCCTCCCGAAACAGTACTGAACCAGCGGCTGTACACCACTTGGGTATCCACATCTACCCCAGCAATGACCGGTGTTCGAAGTGTGGTACTGCCGCCATCAACATCTGAATTGCCCGCGATGTTGTCCGTCAACCAACACGAGCCTGAACCATCAGCATCGCTGGGAGGATCGCCACGGTCAGCGGCGCCTGCCGGTACACCTCGGGACCAAGCCCCGTCGGTGAGACCCTGGCTGTTTATCACTTGGAAATTGTCCTCAGATTCACCATCGGCGGCAAACAAACGCTCACCTGTGCCCCTTCGGATGTCGTACCCGCCATCCAATGGAATGCGATACGTCGTACCTTCGTTGTCAAAAGCTTCAAGCCACCAGTTGATTTGGGCGCCACATTCTGAAAGCAAGCCTTCAAGATTTGCCCCAATTCGATTGTCACCTAAATTTTCGGTAAAGACCGCAAGTGGAACGCCTGGCTGTTCAAGGTACAAAGTGGCACCCTGAATGATTCGACCAGGCAATGGCTCCACCACGCTCACCACGCGTTGATCCAAAGCACTGTTGATCTCGGTTGGTCCCGCAATCGGATGTCCACGGCCAAGCAGCAATCGGTCAGCCAAAGAGATCACCGCTTCAGTGAGTTCTTCACCGGTGGGAACAATTTGGTCGGGGGGCAGTAAGAAACCAGCCCCCCCAACTGGTCGCAATTCAAACGTCCAAGATGGGGCGCCAAGATCATCCCAAGACCAGTCTGAAGCAATCCCACTTGCGAGATACAGATCGTGCGCTGGGATTGGGGTGTAGAGAGAGCCGTGTGAACCAAGCATGTCGAGGGCCGCATCAAGAGCAAGCCCTGACAACATGGGACCCATGCCTTCGGTTGGTTCGGAATCTTGATAGCCATACGGCGAGAGCAAAAGCTGGCCAAAGCTATGGATATCCAAGCACATCAAAAGACTGTCTTCAGCTTCCAGGAGGGTGCGTAAGGCCGCAGTCTCCGGTTCACTAAAGGCGCTGAGACCGCGATACGTTTCACTTGATGGACTGGAACTGCTGCCGGGACCACCGTATCCCGCGCCCCAGTTTCGATTCAAATCAACGCCGTAGTCTGGAAAGAGATTGCGGCGGTTCTTACGCCACAGTCGATCGGACGTGTGGGTGTAGTCATAGCCGTCCGGATTCGAAATCGGTACCACCAACCAGCTGGTCCGAGCCAGCAGATCCACGAACTCTCGTTCACCTTCGGCCGCACCACGCAAAACCCGCTCGACCATCCATAAAGTAGCCGCTGGGTTAATCCACTCCCGAGCGTGTTGCCCAGCCGTAATCGCGATGGTTTGTGGTCCGGTGCCAAACCGCAGATAAGAAATTGAACGGCCTTGAATGCTCTGGCCCGCAATTGATCGCGTGACTCCCGGATACAACGCAACCAGCTCGTCGAGATACACGTCTATTTCGTCATTGGTGCGGTAGTCATCAAAAAATGAAGTGCCAGCGATGCCTTCAGGCGCTCGGGCGTCTTGGATGGACTGCCCCACGTTTGCATCCATGACCTCGAAGGACAGCCCCATCTGACTCGCCAGCGTGAGTTCTGCCGGTGTGAGCACACGATGCTGCGGACCCAAGCCGCGCGGTTCACAGCAGCCTGCAAACCGACCAAGGCCACGAGCTCGTTCAGCTTCCAGAGATGATTGCGGCGTAAAAGTAACCAGAGCGTGGTCGAAGTAATCCACCGGCTGGATCTGGGCCACAACGCATAAAATCAAGGAATACATCAGGCATAGTGTGGCCTACGGCTGGAACAATGGAACGTGCTTTTTTCAAAAAGTAGCCAAGAATTCCCGACAAAAAAAGACCCAACATGGTTTGGCTGCTGGCCCATCCCAAGGCAACCCCATGCGACCGCTTTATTCATGTGGATGAGATCGCACGGCTTCTCTCCGGGTGAGCACCGATGCAAAGCAGACGTGAACCACGACAGCGGTTGTAAATTGTCGGATCTTCCTGAGGTATTCACCGCGTTCGGAACCGGATACCGCGGAGGACGTCAAGAAGACCAGTTGGAAAGAATGACAACCAAATCATTCAGGCCGACCACTCCGTCTTCGACCAAATCCTCTGGGCAACCAGAGCAGATCCCCCAGACGCCGAGCACGCGAATCAAATCATTGAGTCCAACGGTGCCATCGCCATCGACATCACCAGGGATAGCGATAGCACACGTGCTTTGAGCACAATCGCCGCCGTTGAAAGTGCCACCAGCTGAATCGCAAGCCCCTGGGGCCAAAATCACACATGATTCACCGAGACAGCAAGCTGCAGGCGTACATCCTGTTTCACACACTGAGCCCAAACCAGTGAACGCGCCACCAATATTCGAACACGCATCCGGACTCAGCAATGAACAATTGCTTCCAAAGCAACACGCACCAGCGGTGGGCTCTGGGCATGGCTTCGGATCACAAGAGTCTCCCGTCGTGCTGGTCCCACCAATGGCTGAACAGTCAGCGGGCAACGCAATCGAGCAACTGCCATCAAAGAAGCAGCAAGGCCGAGGGCCACCACAACCAATTTCACCGTCGATGTCGTAAGCCGAAACAAATTCCCAAATCGCCGAGGTGGCAAATCCTGGGACATCGTGGCCCCCACCTTGTCGACGAAAGTGCTGCACGCCGTGACACCCCGATCCGGCACCCCAGGTGTACCGGGTCACTCCACCGCCAAGGTTCACAACTTCTTCGGTGGGAGTTGACTGGTTTTTCGCGACCCAGAACGCATTCTGTTCCGCAACCGATGGCACCCAAGAAGCGCCGTTGTAAGGCGCATAAAAGTCTTCGGTACCAAGGATGTGACAAATGGCTGTTGGTGAAGTATCACCGCAGTTCTCAAAGGTCCAGAGGTATGTGCTCGCAGCAACGGGAGCAATCGCGGCAATTTGTTCGCTCGCGGCACAAGAGAGATCCCATGCAAAGCTCGCACCCATGGAATACCCACCGGCATAGATGCGACGACGATCAGCGTTGTAAGAATTCTCCAAGTCGTCAATCATCGCGCTGGTGTACGCCAAATCTTTTTGATAGTTGCCGTTGGATTCGCCAGCACCGCTGTCATACCCCCAGCACGTGCATCCTTCAGGTACGTCTGGGATCGCCTCTGCGTACACGACAATGAATCGCTCGGTATTGGCCAAACTTCTAAAGTCGGCTTCAAATACCCCTCCGTTGGCGGTGCCACCACCACCATGAAACCACATCATGACCGGCAGGTTTTCTGCTGGATCGAAGTTGGTCGGCAAGTAAAGCAAATACCTCCGTGACTCCCCATCGACCGTCAGATTTTGGAATGACTGCTGCGCAGCCACTGTCTGAATGGTTCCAAAGAGGAGTGTTGCGATAACAAGCTTGACGTTCATGACTGAAGGCGACATCGCTTGAAGATATCCCCTTAGAGCAGCTTCTTCAACGAAATCATGCCAATCGTTCTTGTCATGCCAGCCTCATTTGACCGTTTCACACGGTTGCATTGTCCGTTAACCTAAAAACATGCTTTTGAAATGGCTTTTTATGATCGTTGTGTGTTCAACCCAAACCCTTGCGGGGTCATATCGAGTCACCGTTGAATACAGCCTGCCCCCGTTCGATGCTGTTGGATCGTTTCAGACTGAAGGGTCTGGGACATTTGCTGATTCGGGTACGGGACAACCCACGTTGACCATCAGTTTCAACGACACCAACATCGTGTACTTCGGCGGGTTGATTTCGGGTTCGTTCAACAATATCAATGTCTCGTACACCGGAACCACTGGTCAGATGACCGGAGATTGGGATGTTCCCAACGCGTTCAACCCCGCGACCATTGGGCCCGTGATCATCCCTCTTGCTGGTGGCGGGGATACCAGTTCATGGGACCAGCTCACGCCACTCGCCGGTGGAGCCAGCGATGCCGTGTTCCAAGATCCAAATGGCGAACTCCAGATTCTGAGCTGGAGCATCGAAGATCTGGACGGACCCGATGAGCCCCCAATCGGTCAACCATATGTTCAGCTCAACAGCAACGCGGTTTATGAGTTAAACGGATGGACCATTTTCGATGGCCAACTGCCATCGGCACCAACCTCTGTGTATGAAGATCCCGGTGGTCTCGGGGTGTGGGCCCCTCAAGGCTTCTCTTGGGCGGGGTGGGATTCCACCGGTTGCTCTTTCGAGGCCAACGAAGGGGCAGAAAACTATGAATATTTTGACGGGTACGGTGGGAGTGATTTCTTCGAGTACTCCTCTTCACTCACATTAGACGTCACCTTCTGGGCCACCGAACCTCTCCTTTGGTCCACAACCGGAAACTATGGTTACGAACTGCGTGACCTTCGGTCGGAGACAAGCACCACCGGCGTGTTGTCAGCATTGAACGGGGTCATTCTTTCACCCGGGAGTTACCGGCTGACCCTGAAGGATGACAACCATGGAGAGTTCTACGAATCAATCAACCAATACGGTTGTGCTTGGGATTGCGTGCAATGCGACTGCACCGACTGCTGTCCAGAAGAGTACTACCAAGAAACCTACTACGGATATCTCGTCGGCGGCTCCTACACCCTCGAGCCTGCCCCCCCAGCTTGTCCAGCTGACGTGAACAACGATGGAGGTGTTGGCTTCGGTGACTTGGTTCAAATGATTTCGAAGTGGGGCAGCTGCCTGGATTGCCCTGAAGATGTCAGTCTCGACGGAGAAGTCAACTTCACAGATCTTCTTGTTGTGTTGACAGAATGGGGTCCGTGCTCACCCATTTGAAGTCAATAACGACTGCGCCATGATCCGATGGAAAAATCCGTTCTTCAGCAGGAATGTCGTCAGCCTCCCAAACAATCGGAAGGACATGGGCCGCAACTGGAACCAGACTTGATGACAGGTTCTCGTTCCGCTTGTGGACGTACAGCCGATCGATACGCTCAAAAGATTGTGGCGTGCCTTCCTCTTCTGAAAGGCTCCCTCGATACATCGGTGACCAGGTGATACCCGGATGCTGAACAGGATTCGGGTGGATCTTCCGAAAGGTGTCATCAAATCCTGCATCCAAAACCAATTGGCTCACCGGAAGATCGAGTGCTCGCCGGCGCTCGAACACCCTCCGGGTGTCATTGGTCCAATCCAAATGAGAGGGACAGTTGAAGTCCCCGCCCAACAAAACCGGAACGGATTCATTCAGGTGCCCTTCTGTCTTCAAGTGTTCCAGCAACGCTTTGGCTTGGTTGAAGCGGCCTGATCGCGTCGACTCAGCCTGAAGCAGTTCGGCATCAGACATGTCCGGGTTGTCTCGAAGTTCGTACCCGATAAAAGAACGCCAATCCAACCAAATGCTCCAAGCGACAAATGATCGACCAAGAGAATCCTTCAGCTTTGCCCCAACCCCATGCCACTCGTGGTGAAAGTACGTTGAGTCAATTTCATAGGGCGTAAGAACGCACAGATGGGTGCTTTCCCCTTGGAAATGACGCCAACCCAACTCGCTGGCCAACCACTCGCCAAGCTTTGGTCGGTCTCCTTCGATGTCGTAACTCTCCTGCAGCAGCACCACATCGGGCGCGGCATCTCGGATCACTTGCAAGGCCTTTTCTGGTCCTTGTTGCACGGAATTTCCACCGCGAAGGACATTCCAAACCATCACACGAAGTTCATCGGTTTGGGTTGGAGCCTGAAGAAGAGAAGCCAAAAGGCAGCACTTGAAGAAAGTCATGCCGGCATTATCTCTCGATCAGCTCATTGATGTCGAACAAACAGTTTGAATCAGGCATCGAACTTCCGCACGATCCAATCAGCAGTCAAGCCGTCGAATAATGCGTCAATCTCAAAAAAATATTTGTCACCACATAAGAGTACGAAGGCTCACGCCCTGATTCACCAGTGCACCTCAAGTCGAATGAACCCGAGAACAAAAGCACCGATTGCAGAATAACGATTCGACACCTAAACAGATGCGGATACATTGAGTTCATGAAACTCATTTTTGCCCTTCTCGGCACCGCCCTCGCCAGCCCACAAGCCCTGGGCATTGGCGCATGCTGCATTGAGTACTTCGACGGACCCGGCTGCTTTGAGACCGATGCAAAAGACTGCGCTTTGCAAGGTGGAGAGTACTACGGGGACGGCAGCAGTTGCGAAGCAGATGCTCCTGATTGTGTGCTCGCTTATGGCGCGTGCTGCTACGAAAGCGTTGAATGCTTTGAGACGGATGAGTTTGATTGCTTCAGCCTTGGCGGCGAGTTCTTTGGACCCAACAGCACCTGTGATGATGTACCAGAGTGTGCCATTGTGTTTGGTGCCTGCTGCTACGACGGTTCCGATTGCTTCGAGACAGATCAAGATGACTGTTCGTGGTCTGGTGGCGAGTTCATCGGAGCCAACACCACCTGCTCACAGGATGCTCCGTGGTGCGTGGAATATTACGGATCCTGTTGCTTTGGCCAGTACTGCGAATACCCAGTTTCAGAAAGCAACTGCGAGGGGGACGGAGGCGTTTTCTGGTTTGATCCCTGTGAGCTTCTCGATGATGTTGAAAAGTGTGTTGCGAGCTTCGGCGCCTGCTGCCTCGGCGGTGAAGAATGTTTGCTGGATGTCCCTCCCAACGAATGCAACAGTATGGGCGGCGACTATTTTGGCGACAACTCCATGGACTGCGGCGACAACTGCCCTGAGCTGGGCGCCTGTTGCATCGGCTTTGATTGCGTCCTTCTGAGCAGTTGGGAGTGTCAACTTTCGGGCGGAGAGAACTGGGAACCGGGTGCCTGCTTCCCTGGCATATGCGGAGCGCCAAAATGTCCAGCCGACCTCAACGAAGATGGGGTGGTCAACTTCACTGATCTCGCCTTTGTGCTTTCGGGATGGAACCTGAATGCTGATGGCGATACCAACGGAGATGGGGTCACCGATTTTGATGATCTTCAGTTGATTCTTTCGTTCTGGGGTGAGTGCTAAAGACCGAGACAATCACGTTCACTCGGAACAAATACCCCAGTTCGACAGCAACAACAGCATGTCGTTGAATTCCACGGCCGAATCACCATTCAAATCGGTGTCGCATCCCGAACACGAACCCCAGTCGTTCAGCACAAACAGTGCATCCGAAAATCCAACCTGACCATCACAATCAAGGTCCCCGATCGTCAAACAGGGGCACTCGGGTTTCTTTTGGCAGTCGAATGTGTCGCAAGAAAAATCGAACCAGTTGAGATTGAATTCCGAGGTCCCCCGATTTTCAAACCGCATGACTTGTACCCCTGGGGAGACCGTTAGAGGACGGCTGACCGTCACCCAATTTTGGTACCCCCCAGTAAAAGGCAGCACAATATTCCCCAACGGGTCATTGCCATCGAAGGTCAAACCCATGGTGGCCCCGCCTTGATTGGTGGCCA
>PAFA01000016.1 GCA_002700845.1 Phycisphaerae bacterium
GAGATTCCGTGTATGCCGTGCCCCGAACCATTGCGGGTTGGATTTTCCCTGGAGCTCACCCGGGTGGTTGAATTTCTCAGTCCCTCAGAAGCCGCATGAGATCCTCGCCATCTTGGTGATCGGTTGGCGTGGTGCCAGGCTGAAAAACTCGGGCCGCACTTCCTACAACTTCAACGGAGCTTCCGTCGCATCGCAACAGTCCGCCCTCAAAGAGGCCGACAACTGGAGCACTGTTTTCTTCGTGGAATTCCCGAATGCGATCGTCGCGGGTCTCACCGTAGTGCGGATGCAGTTCGCCATCTTGGTCGTAATGAATGCCTCCTGGGTGGTAGTGGGCATTGACTTGGAATGGCACCAGGCCGAGGGCATCAAAGCTGGGCGGCTGCACAATGGGCATATCGTTGGTGGTGCGCATGGTGGGGCAGGCAACGTTGGTTCCAGCACTCACTCCAAGATATGGAATCCCATCTGCCAGAATTCGATTTTGAATGGCCTCGACCAAGCCGAGTTCATGCAGTTGCTTGATGAGCCGAAAGGTGTTTCCGCCACCCACGTAGATGCCCTGGGCCGAACGCACGGCCGCGACTGGATCAGATGTTTGATGAATCCCTTGCAGGGTGTATCCCGCGTGCAATCCCCGGTCGTTTAAAGCGGCAACGTAGCCATCGTGGTCGGCCAAGGCATAAGGCACAAACAGGATGGAATCGATCTCACCGAAGTGAGCACGCATTTCGGCCACCAAGGTGGCTTTTCGAGCATCGGTACGGAAACCGCCGGAACCAAGAAGAACTTTCATCCCATGAATCTAGCCGGAGTCGGCACAGTTTGGTGAACCCTTGCCTCTTCATCTGGGTAGCATGGTTTTCTCGCAAACCGGCTTCTTCGAAGGAGATTCCATGAAATATGTCCTGATCGCTTCTGGCCTGTCGGCCCTTCTTGCTTCCCATGCTTCCGCGGACGAGCGGGGGGACAAACTCCTTCGGGAATTTTTGACGTATCAGTCCAAGCTGGAGGCGTTCAGTTGTGAATTGTCTTTGAGCATGGAAATTGAAAGCCCATTTGGCCCCATGAACATGGACCAAAAGTTCTCCTTCGCCGTGCAGCAGCCCAACAAAATGGCCTTGCGCGGCAAAGGTGGCGGCATGATGAGTGTTGACATGGTGAGTGATGGCGAGAGCATGACCACCTATCTTCCGATGCTGTCCGCCTACATGGTGGACGAGGCACCCAAGTCGTTTGCAGAAATGAATGATCCTGATGAGTCTGACCCCATGGGCGGGGCTGGCCTTCCGGGACTGGATTCCAAATTTTTGATGGTGGCTGCCGAGGACATTGAAAAAGTCCTGGCCGCGGTGGAGTCTTGCGAATTCGTGGGTGAAGAAACCGTTGAAGACACAAAAGTCATGCACCTCAAGATCACCGAAAAGGGTGAGGCTGACTTCCCCGGAATGACCACAGAGCTGTGGTTAAGCGAGGATGGCAAATGGCCCTTCCGTCTGAAACCAGATATGGACAGCATGATGGCGGCCGCCGAAGCTGAGGGTGGGGAAGAGGCCGACATGATGGAAGGCATGGAAATGAATGTCACCTTGGATATGCGTGACTGCAAGTCAGAGATCCAAGAGAATGTTTTTGCCTTCGTAGCACCCGAAGGAGCCCGCAAGGTCAATGATTTCTCGGAAGCCATGGGCGGCATGATGGAGATGGAAGCCCCGGCAGAAGTTGTTCCCGAGGTCGAAGGTGAGAAGAAGGGTGGTCCCCTCGAAGGCGAACCCGCACCAGCGGTCACTTTGACCATGCTCGATGGCACGCAAGTCGCTTTGGCTTCTCTGAAGGGCAAAGTTGTCGTGATGGATTTTTGGGCGACCTGGTGTGGTCCTTGCAAGCGAGGCATGCCTGGTCTTTCCCGCATCACCTACGCGCGTCGTGATCAAGGTGTGGTTTTCATGCCAGTCGCGATTGCCGATCGTAAAGAAAAAGTCGAGAAGTATGTGAAGGGGTTCCCCGGCGCAAACGAAGGTCGTCCCCTCCCCACCGCGTTTGATGAGAAAAATGACATCGCATCATCATTCAAAGTTGGACCTATTCCTCATACCCTGATTATTGATAAGAAGGGTGTAATCCGTCACGTCCATATTGGCTTCTCGCCAGATCATGAAAAGACGATGGCGGCCGAACTCGACGCTCTGATCGCCGAGTAAACCACATCCGGAGTTGTGTTTTTCTTGCAGACCCGGCCTTCGGCCGGGTCTGTTTTGAAATCCCACTTGCAGCTCATAATGAAGTCGTCACAATGCAGAACTGTGGAAGAGAGTGCCAACGGTTCAATTTGCGAAGGTCCCATCGTTCTCTCCTTTGGTGAGTTGGTGGTGGACCAGGTGGGTGGTCAAGATCGTCCCGGTGGCGCTCCACTGAACTTTGCGTCGGCCCTCTGTCCTCTGCTCAGGGCCATCAGTGGGGATTGCTTGGTTGCATCCCGGGTTGGACAGGATGCCGATGGCGAACTGCTCCGCGCTGCCATGCGGGGTCATGGAATTTCAGAAGCCCTTTTGCAATCCACGTCAGACTGTTCAACAGGTCTCTCACGGGCTGAAATTTCTCCGGATGGCGAGGTCTCTTTTCGACTGAATCCTGGCGCATGGGATCACATCGCTTTCACGGGTGAGCTCCAAAACCGTGCCAAGCACTGTTCGGGTCTTTTGGCTGGATCTTTGCCACTTCGGAGTCCGGAATCAGCGGCCACCATGTTGAAGGTCTTTGCTGAAGCCTCATCCGCGATTCGTATGTTTGATATCAATCTTCGTCACGAGCCGGAAGCCAATGTGCTGACGTCTGTTATTGAGTCAGCGACGCATGTGAAGGGCACGGCTGACGAATGGAACCGAGTGAGCGGCATCTTGTCCGAAAAATCTGACCGGCCCTACGACGTCGCCACCCATTTGCGGGAGCGTTTCAATTTGGTCTCCTGTTTGGTGACCAATGGGCCTGGTGGTTGTGTCCTTATTGATCACGAAGGTGCGATTGGCGGTCTTCCGGTTGGATTTCCACTGGAGGAAGGGGCCGATCCAATTGGGGCCGGAGATCATGCTGCCGCTGGTTGGATGTTTGCCATGCTGAAGCAACGATCACGTATCGATCAAGTTGCGGCGGCTGACATCTTGGGCGCCTGGGCGGCTTCCAAGCGAGCATCTGCACCTGGTGTCCCTCCGGCGGTGCGTGACCTTCTCGTTTAACCTTTTGCCACGATGACATCACTTTTGCTTCTTGCCGTCACGCTGGTTGGTCAACCTTTGGCCTTCACCAACGCTTACATCATCCCGGTCGAAGGTCCTGAAATACAAGGCGGGACTCTTCTTGTGCAGGATGGACGAATCGTTGCCCTGGGTAGGAATGTCAGTATTCCTGCCGACGCCGTCATCCAAAATTGTGCAGGCCAGGTGATCATGCCCGGACTGGTGTGCACCCACAGTCACATCGGTGGCTGGGGCGGCGCGGACCGCTCGGGGCCGATTCAACCGGACGCCCGGATCATCGATGCCCTCAACCCTCGGAGCAGTGGTTGGAAGCGTGCATTGGCCGGCGGCCTGACCACCCTGAACGTGATGCCTGGCTCGGGGCACCTTCTTTCTGGTCAAACGGTGTATCTCAAACTTCGTCCCGGCGTGGACACGATCGGTGAGATGGCGTACCGCTTCCCTGATGGTTCACCTATGGGGGGGATCAAAATGGCCAATGGCACGAATCCGCAGGGCGATCCACCATTTCCCGGCACACGGTCCAAAGCGGCTGCGTTGGTACGCCAAAAATACTTAGATGCGCAGAAGTACCAGCGAGAACTTGCAGCGGGGGCCAATGGTGGAAAGTCCCCGGACCGAGATCTTGGTCTTGAGGCGATGGTGGAAGCATTGGAGGGCAAACGTGTTGTTCACCATCACACCCACCGTGCCGATGACATTGTCACGGTGCTTCGCCTGGCTGATGAGTTCAATTTTCGTTTGGTTCTTCATCACGTGAGTGAAGCCATGATGGTGGCCGAGGAAATTGCTGAAGCCAATGTTCCATGCTCTGTCATCATGATCGACAGTCCGGGGGGGAAGCAGGAAGCTGTCAATCTGTCCTTCGAGACTGGCCGAATTTTGGACGAACACGGGGTCAAGGTTGCGTACCACACTGATGATTACATCACCGACAGTCGATACTTTTTTCGTTCCGCGGCACTTGGTATTCGAGCGGGCTTGTCGCGATCGACTGCGTTTGCATCCTTGACACTGCACGGTGCGGAGATGATTGATTTGGGCAAACGGGTCGGTTCCTTGCTCCCCGGGAAAGATGCAGATTTTGTGATTCTCTCGGGCGACCCATTTTCAATTGATACTCGCGTCCACCAGACCTGGGTGGAAGGTCAGTTGGCCTTTGATCTCGCGCGACCAAGTGACCGACTGTTCGCGGAAGGCGGATTCGGCGCGAGCAACGAGGTCGATCCATACATGTGCTGCACTAAAAATGAATGCGAGGGGTGTGCCCAATGAAATTCATCCAAAAGTTGATTCTGTTGTTTGTGGTTGCCCCAGTGGGCGCGGTGGCTGCGGATGTGACGTTTGTCTGCGGCGAAAAAATTTATCCCGTCGCCCAGCCCGTCATCCAAAATGGTGTGGTCGTGATCGAGGACGGAAAGATCAAGGCCCTTGGCCCTGCGTCCTTGGTGGATGGCCAGAGCCCCGACCAAGTGATTCGAACGAGCGTCGTCGTACCTGGATTTGTGGATGCCCGGGCAACCGTGGGTCTGACTGGGCAGTTCAATCATGATCAAGATCAGGATCACCGGGATGCTTCGGAAGCCATGCAGCCAGAGTTGCGAGCCATCGATGCTTACAACTGGAAGGAACGTTTGGTGGAATGGGTTCGGGGTTTCGGTGTGACCACCGTCCACACCGGACATTCACCGGGGGAATTGATCTCGGGTCAGACCTGCATTGTCAAGACGGCGGGTCGGGGGCTGAAAGAAGATCTTGTGCAAACGTGCTGGGGGGTCAGTGCAACTTTGGGTGAGGGGGCTCAGCGCTCTGGCGGGTCCCCAGGCAACCGTTCAAAAGCCGTCGCCATGTTGCGTCAAGCTTTGATTGCTGCGGAGGAGCGATTGATCAAGCGGTCAGAGAATGAGACTTTGTTCCGCAATCTCCGCGAGGAGATGCTTGAATCCATCGCTTCGGGGCAAAGGCCACTCATCGTCCACGCCGATCGTGCTTTTGATATCTCCGCGGCATTGCGTTTGCAGAAAGAGTTTGGTCTGGACATGGTGTTGGAAAGCGCCGCCGAATCGCACGGCATGATTGACGCGATCAAAGAGGCGGGCGTTTCAGTCTTTCTTCACCCAACAATGGCCCGTGGCTCTGGAGAGAGGTTAAATATGAGCTTCACTACGGCGGCGAAATTACGTGAAGCAGGCATTCCGGTCGCATTCTCTACTGGTTACGAAGCCTACGTTCCCAAAGTTAGGGTTTTGGTGTTCGAGGCGGCGATGGCCATTCCCTATGGACTGAGTCGAGAAGATGCGCTGGCCATGATCACGATCGAGCCGGCCAAAATTTTAGGAATCGACGACCGTGTCGGCACAATCGAACCGGGTAAAGATGCTGACTTGGCATTCTTTGACGGCGACCCTTTTGAGTGGACGACCCACTGTGAGGGTGTGCTGATCGATGGACATGCCTTCACCCAAACTCCGCGCTGATCAAACGCCGTAGTACGCGCGATACCACTCCACAAAGCGGGGGACGCCGATTTCGACTGGGGTTGTTGGGGTGTAGCCCACTGCGTCATGCAGAGCTTGGACATCTGCCTTGGTGTGACGCACATCTCCAGGTTGCATGGGTAAGAGGTTTACCCTCGCTTTTTGGCCCAAGCAGGTTTCAATGCATGAAATGAAATCAAGCAGTGGGACAGGTTGTCCACCCCCGATGTTGTACACCCGCCATGGGTCGGAACTTGAGCCGGGATCTGGAGATGCAGCATCCCAGTTGGGATTTGGAGTGGCTGGTTGATCAAGTGTGCGGAGGATGCCTTCGACGATGTCGTCGATGAAGGTGAAGTCCCGAGTTTGTTGACCCTCTCCAAAGACTGAGATGGGTTCTCCGTTCAGAACGGATTGGACAAACTTAAAGAGCGCCATGTCAGGGCGGCCCCAGGGTCCGTAGACCGTAAAGAATCGAAGTCCGGTACTCGGTACGCCAAACAGGTGGGCGTACACATGGGCCATTTGTTCGTTGGACTTCTTGGTGGCGGCGTACAGCGAGATGGGGTGGTCAACGCTGTCTTCCACTGAGAAGGGCAACTTCTCGTTGCTGCCGTACACGCTAGAACTGGAGGCATAGACCAAATGCTTTATGGCATGGTGCCGACATCCTTCCAGAACCGTGAGGAAGCCATTGAGATTCGCCTCAAGATAAGCGAATGGGTGGTCAAGCGAATAGCGAACGCCAGCTTGCGCGGCCAAATGAATCACGGAATCAAAATTCCCCTTTTGGAAAAGGGTGGCCATGTCGGTTTGGTCGGCGCAATCCATCTTGATGAATTCAAATCCACCTTTGGTCGACAACTGCTGTACTCGAGCTGATTTGAGAGTTGGGTCGTAATAGTCATTGAGGTTGTCAATCCCAATGACTTCATCACCTCGGTCGAGGAGTCGATGGGCGGTGGCCGCACCAATGAATCCAGCGACGCCAGTGACAAGAACTCTCATGACGTCATGCTACGGGGCACGTCTTTGGGATGTGCGGATGAGGGTGATGTTCGGCTGAGGCTTTTTTTCCGGGGCCACGCTCAAAGCGGTTGCCCATGCATCGGCTTCGGTCGCACTTGGGGCGACCACGAAGATCAACTCTTGATTTCGAATGGCTTGACCAGTCCTCGGATCAATAATGTGTGAGAGTCGTTCATTGTTGCTGAGAATAAATTGGTGCTCATCCCCTGAACAGGCCACGGCATGATCGGCAGGGACCCGAATGATCAGTCCTTCAATCGGAGTGGAAATGTTCCACTCTGTTGCCGAACCAATTGGAGCCCCCAAGAGCAGATCACCGGAACAGTCCACCTGAAAATGGCGAAAGCCTCGTGATCGCAAAATGTCCCCAGCAACATCAGCCGCCATTCCTTTTCCGATCCCCCCGAAATCCAAGCGATTGTTTGGGGCAAGACAAAGCACGCCATTTGCGTCCAAGGTGGCGGAGGGGAGACTGGCCAATTCCCGTGCTTTTTCTGAATCGAGCACTTCACCGTTTGCACGATGCTCTCTCCAAGCCAAATACAACGCACCCTTTTCAAAGTCGAAGGCGCCGCCAGTGACCTCTACCAGTTGTCTCGCGGTTTGAAATGCGTCTCTGAGATCTGGTGAGATATTGAGCTCGCCAAGTTTGTTGAGCTGGGCGACCTCCCCGTGGGGATTCCAATCGGTTAAGACCAGCTCAAGTGCATTCATGGATTCCCATGCAGATCGCATTGCATCAAAAGCTTCTTCTTCGTTGTTTCCCCAAACCGTGATCTGACTTTTGCACCCCATAAGCATGGATTCACTGGTGAACAATTGAAGGTCAAGGCGTGCTTGGTCAGCATGCTTGGCCGGAGAACATCCAGCAAAAATCAACGCAAAGCAGATGACAACGGTACGATGCATATTGAAAGAATAGGCCCGAGGTACACCAATGCCGAGTTCACTTGATCGACGAACGTTCCTTGGTGCGAGTTTGGGTACTGGGCTCACCACAAGCCTGACCACTTCTGCGATCTCGCCCGCCTCCGCGGCCGCCCCACCTCCGACGGTGGCGGCCGTGGCGGGCACTTCATACCGCGAGGGTGCCAAATTCAAATATCGCAAGGCATGCAAGTACGGCATGACGAAGGGCAGATCCCTTCGAGAACGTTTTCAAAGTGCGAAGGATGCTGGTTTCGATGGCGTCGAAATGGATTCCCCCAACGGCATGTCAGTACAAGACGTGGTCAAGGCTGCCCAAGAAGTTGGTATCCGAATCCCGGGAGTGGTGGATTCTGTCCACTGGCGGATCACACTGTCCGATGCTGATCCGGCCAAGCGTGAAGAAGGTCGGCAAGCTCTTGAGACCGCTATTCGCGATTCACATGCTTATGGCGGGACTTCGGTGTTGCTCGTGCCCGCCGTTTGTGGAGGTTCGGTTTCCGAAGCCGACGCATGGTCCAGATCTATCGAGGAGATTCGGAAGACTTTGCCATTGGCCGCAGAACTTGGGATTCATGTTCTCATTGAAAATGTCTGGAATCGGTTTCTCTATGACCACGATGGACCGAACACCCAATCAGCAGAAAAGTTTGCGGCGTATCTTGATGCCATCGATTCGCCATGGGTTGGGGCCTACTTCGATATTGGCAATCACCAGAAGTACGGACGACCTTCTGACTGGATTCGTACCTTGGGATCACGCTTGGTGAAGTGTGATGTCAAGGACTGGGGTATCCAAAGCGGCTGGGCACGAATCGGAGATGGCGACGTGGATTGGTCAGCCGTGAATCAGTCGTTGTCTGATATTGGATTTACCGGGTGGGTGTCCGCCGAAGTGGGCGGTGGAGATACCGAGTACCTTCGCACAGTGGCTGAGCGCGTGGACCGCGTGTTTTCCTTGTGAGCGAATCAGCACGACAAACAGTTGGCATTGTTGGGCTCGGTTACGTCGGTTTGCCGCTTGCTGGTGCGTTTGAAGCGGCGGGTCATCGTGTCGTCGGTTTCGATATTGACTCGGCGAAACCTCAAAAGTTGGCCAGAGCAGATTCATATTTGCCGCACCTTGGACAGAGCCTGTTCGATCGATTGGCTTCATCCGACCGGTTCCGGGCAACGTGTGAAGAAGCGGATTTGGCAGAATGTGATGCCATCTTGGTCTGTGTCCCTACCCCTGTAGATGTCGATCGGCAGCCCAATCTAAATTTCGTCCGGACAACTTTTGAGATGATTCGACGTGTTCATGCCCCAGGCTGCTTGGTGGTGCTGGAGAGCACAACTTGGCCGGGGACCACCCGTGAAGTCTGTTTGCCCATTCTGTGCCGCGGTGGTCGTACTTTGGGAGAAGACTTCTTCTTGGCCTTTGCGCCCGAGAGGGAGGATCCGGGCCGGGAAGAGCCGATGCGATCTGTACCGCGATTGGTCGGTGGGCTTGATGAGGCTTCTCAAGGACGTGCCGTGGCTTTGTATGAGCAGGTGTGTGATGCGGTTGTCTCTGTTTCAAGTGCTGAAGTGGCCGAGGCCGCCAAGCTGCTTGAAAACACCTATCGCGCGGTGAATATTGCTTTGGTCAACGAATACAAAATGATTCTTGAGCAGATGGGCATCGACATCCATGAGGTGGTTGATGCCGCGGCCACCAAGCCATTTGGATTTTCTCGATTTGATCCCGGTCCGGGATTGGGAGGTCACTGCATTCCGGTTGATCCCTGGTATTTCGCTTGGGCGGCGAATCGAGCGGGACATCCAAGCCGGTTTGTAGAACTGGCTGGTGAGATCAATGCTCAAATGCCAAAGCATGCCGTGAATGCTGTTGTGTCGATCTTGGCTGAAGATAGGGTTGATATCCAAGGCGCATCAGTACTTATCCTCGGAGTGGCGTACAAAAAAAATGTGGGCGACGTTCGAGAAACACCCGCGGCGCCAATCGTTGAGGATTTGCGTGGCCAAGGCGCGACGGTGATGTACCACGACCCGCTGGTTCCCGAATTTCCCAAAATGCGTCGCTTTGATGTGGGTCTTTCTTCTGTTCCTTTGACTGAGACGTTGTTGCGTCAAGTCGATGCTGTTCTCATCGTGGCAGATCATGACCTAATCGATTTTGATTTGGTTGCCGAGCATGCATCTCGCGTGGTGGATACACGATGTGCTCTCTCTCCTGGGGATGTCAAGGGGACGTATCGACGTGCTTGATCATCTTGATCTCTTAGGACGGGACCTCATTTCATTTGGTGGTGACCCCGGGGCATTCCGCGGCGAGCATGTTTTGGTAACTGGAGCTGCCGGAACCATTGGCGGTGCCCTTGTTCGCTCGTTCCAGAAATTTGATATCTCGGTTTGCGGTGTAGATCGAATCCCTTCAGAAGAAGTGGATGTGGTTGGTGATCTCTGCGATCCCGACGTATTGACAACGGTGTTACAAGGATGCGGCGTAATTTTTCACGCCGCGGCTCTGAAGCACGTTGATCGGGCCGAGTTCGACCCTGACCTGACGTGGAAAATCAACCGTGACCTGGTTGGTTCGATCTGTAACCATCGGCCACAGGGCAGTCGGCTCCTTTTTGTCTCGACGGATAAGGCCGCATTTCCGGCGGGAGTGATGGGGAAGAGCAAAAGAGAGGCTGAGCGTCTGGTCCTCGCGGATTCAGCTCAAGGACCGGCTTTTGTGGTGCGCTTTCCAAACATCTTGGGGTCATCAGACTCGGTCTTGCCCATATGGTCAGACCAGCTGTCGAAGGGGGGAGCGCTGACCTTGACCGATCCCACCGCGACCCGGTGGTTTTTAACGGAGTCTGAAGCGGTTGACCTTTTGCTTGCGGTTTGTTCCTCTGGAACGCCGGGGGCGATCCATGTGCCGCGGCTTGGCGATCCGATTGTGATTGGGGACTTGCTGAATCGCTTTCTTGTGGGGCATCACTGTCCAGATCATCCGGTTGAAATTATTGACCTGCGTTCCGGCGAAAAGAAACATGAAGTTCTGTTCGAACATCCCCCAGGAGCGTCCTGCAAGGTCCCAGGCGTCGGATTGGATCAAAAGTGAAAGACTTACGAACACCTCACCGCATATTGGCCGCAGCCTTTTTGTGTTCTCTTCCACTCAGTACAGCTTTCTCCAATGTCTTTTTTTTGATGTTGGCGATCGTGACTCTGATCCAGCGCAGGACCATGTGGCCGATTTTTGTCGATCGATTGCGGAGCCCGTTTGCATTTGCCGCCATGCTTTTTGTGGCATGGAATGCGTTGACCTTGCTGTGGAGTAAAGATGTTCCGGGTGGGGTTGAAGCGTTATCCGCACAACGCGTTCTTCTCTTGCCACTGTTCTGGCCCTCTTCAGCGCATCATTCATGGCGGTATGGATTGGTTTTCGGAACAGCCGTTGCTGGTCTTTGTTCGGTATTCACTCTCATCGGTATGGAGATCCCGGGTGTTCAGGTGTTCGAAGGTCGAATCATCCCCTTCCAGCACCCGATTGTTCTGGGTTCGCTGTGCGCGGCGGGATTGTGCTTGTCGGTTGATGGATGGTCGCTGGCTTCGTACAAGATGCGAATCATCTTGACGATTGCGGTGGGTCTGACACTCTGCGCGCTGTTGATGAGTGGATCCCGCTCTGGTCTTTTGGCCAGTATCTTTGGGGTCGCGATCTGTGGGGTAGTGAGTCATCGGCAAGTGCGTTTTGCGTTGGTGATCGGAGCAATTTTCGCCGTGGTGCTTGCGCTGACGCAGTACAGGATGATCGAACAGCGATGGTCCAGCGCATGGCATCAAGCCGCTCAGTGGCGCGAAAGTCCAGAGTCGAGTGCTGGTTGGCGTATCGCGGCGTTGAATGCTGCTTGGGAAGTGGGTTCCACCCGTCCCTGGACTGGAGCGGGTTATGGCGGTGTACGGTCAGTCATTTCAGAAGACCATCCGGTGCGTGCACAAAAGGAGAGGTTCTCTCCTGAGCGTGAAGGCACGCCACTGAATTTGCATAACGTTTGGGCCAATGCTTTTGCCCGAACTGGAATTCCGGGCATAGCCCTGCTGGTCGGTATGTGCGTTTGTGCACTCGTAAGCCTCCGTCATACGGCCTCAATTCATCAGGCTTCTGGGTTCGGTTTGTTGGCAGTTTGGGGAATGCTTGGGTTGTTCGATACGGCCTTGGGCACGGGGGTGACATTGTCCATCCTCGGTTTGGCAATGGCTCGCAGAGCGACGCCAAATTGACCTACACTCTGCCTCAGCAATGACACCTCCTCCCGCCGAAAGTCTGAAGGCCATTCGGTCGACGCGTCCGGTGGAGATTGACGTCGCCCAGCCAGCTTCTGCAGTTCCAGAGATCCGTTGTGCTTCAGGTTTGCCTGAGTTGGTCCAGCGATTCTTCGCGGCGATGTTGCTGATCCCTGCGGCGGCTATTTTGTCCATGGTCCGGCTTGCCTGGCTGGTTCGTGGTGTTCCCGGTCCATTCTTTTACCGTCAAGATCGGGTGGGCCATCAGGGCATCCCATTTTCCATCGTCAAAGTACGCACGATGAACAATGAAGAGGGACCTGTTTTTGCTGATATTGATGATCCAAGGGTGATTCCACTTGGTTCATTCCTGCGTCGGACTCACCTTGATGAACTTCCACAACTCTGGAACGTGGTCTGCGGTGAGATGATGCTGGTTGGCCCCCGGCCTGAACAGCCAGGACCCTACATGCTTCTGGCGAAGCACTTGCCGGGCTATTCAGCTCGGGTGATGGTGAAGCCCGGGATGATCTCTTTGTCCAATCTTCGGGACGGTTACGCACGATCCATACTCGAGCATCGGCGACGTGGAGTTTGGGACCGTTGGTACATCCGCCGAAGAACAATGAAATTAGACTTTTTCTTGCTCGTCCAGGGTGTGATGAAAATGTTTAGACGTGGTTGATTGACCAGTGCCTGGTGACGCTCATCCATTGTCAAAAAAATCTTCTGAGCCGCCGTATGGCGAGCCGGATGTTCAGATTGCTGGACGGGTTGAACACAAGGACCTTGTTCGGCTGGCTTGGGCGAGGGCCAAAACACAATTCGGCTCGGAATACGCCGGAAGTGCTCTTGGTGGCGTGTGGCATCTGCTTCAGCCATTGGCGATGATCGGTATTTACACCTTGGTGTTCGGTGTCGTTATTCGTGTTCGGTCTGATATTGAAGGTGTGGCCTACGGTCTGTATTTGTGCAGTGCTCTGGTGCCCTGGTTGGCATTTCAGGAATCGATCACCAAGGGTTCAACGTCCTTCACGCGGAACCAACATTTTCTTCGCAAGCTCAATGTCAACGAACTGGTGTTTCCCCTTGAGTCTGGTCTTCAGGCATTTGTTGGACTGATGCTTGGATACGTTGTGGTCAGTGCATTCGGCTTGGTCACCGGGGTGCCGGTGCAGGGAAGTTGGTTCGCACTCATTCCGATCTTTCTGCTGCTGATTGGCTGTGGGAGTGGAATTGGTTTGGCGTGTGGTTCAGTGGTTCCATTCTTTCCCGATTTCACCAACGTGGTGCAAATCATTCTCCGACCCATGTTTTGGTTGACTCCGGTGATTTACCCGCTGTCTCAAGTGGGTGACGGGCCGCTTCGGTGGGTGGTGCTTGCCCAACCGATGACTCCATTTGTCCTTGCGACGCGTCAAGCGTTTTTCGAGGGGACTTTTCCGGAAATACAACTTTGGCTGGCGATGGGGGCGTGGACATTCGGGACCATTGCCTTTGGGTTGTTGATCCTTCGAGTCCTTCGACATGAACTGCGAGATGTGCTGTGAGGGTTCGAGTGAAATCGACAGATGATGAACCGGTTGTCGAAGTGTCCAACCTGACAAAGTCTTACCGTCTGTATCCGAAGCCAATTGACCGCGCAAAAGAGTGGTTGTCTCTGGGCCGGATCTCGTACGCCTTCCCAAAGCCGGCCTTACAAGGAATTTCATTTCGCCTCAATACCGGTGAATGCCTGGGTGTTGTTGGTCGAAACGGCTCCGGGAAAAGCACCCTGTTGAGTATTTTGGCGGGGGTGCGTCAGCCAACTTCGGGCAAAGTTCATGTTCGCAAACGACCATTTGCGTTGTACGAGATTGCTTCGGGCTTTCACCCCCGACTTACTGGCGCACAAAATATGGTCTCGGTCACACGATTGCTGGGTTTGCCTCCAGAACTTCTTGAGCAGCAGCGCGAGGCCATCCTTGCCTTTTCTGAATTGGGAAGTGACTTGCACCGCCCGATCCGTGAATACAGCACTGGGATGAAGGCACGTCTTGCGTTTAGTCTTTTTTCACACTTGGAACCAGACCTTTTGCTTATTGACGAAGCATTAAGTGTTGGCGATGCGGCCTTCCAAAAGAAGAGCGCCAAGCGACTTCGTCAATTGATACAAGAGAACCATCGGTCGGTCATTTTGGTGAGCCACGGTTTATCCGCGATTCGTCAGATCTGCGATCGGGCCCTTTGGATTGATCGTGGTGTTCAAAAAGCGATTGGACCAGTAGATGAAGTTTTAGAGCGGTACCAGCAGTCGAACTGAACACCTATCGTTCTGGAAGCAGAATTCGAAATACGCTGCCTTTTCCCAGCTCACTGGAGACACTCGCTTCACCAGCGTGGTGCAGAGCAATGTGCTTCACGATGGCAAGGCCAAGTCCGGTTCCGCCCATCTCACGACTTCTGGCCCGGTCAACTCTGTAGAAGCGTTCAAAGAGTCTTTTTTGGTGTTCGAGTGAAATCCCTGGGCCTTCGTCTTTGACTCGCAGTTCAATTTGCCGATGGGGCAATTGACGTGCCTCCAGCGTAACCGTGGTGCCTTCGGTCGCGTACCGAAGTGCGTTTTGATACAGGTTCCCCAGTGCTTGCTCAATAAACCTCGAGTCTGCACGAATCATCAGATCCCGATCAACGTTGATCTCGGTTTTTATATCGCGGGCAGAAGCCAAATCTTTGTGCAGTTCCACCAGCCGAGTGAATATTGCTTTGGTCTCGAGAGGATCCAGTCGATCTGGATCCACCTCGGCGGCGTGTTCAAGTCTCGAAAGTTCCAGGAGATCGTTGATGATATTGCTGACGATTTCGGTATTTCGAAAAATCACTTGGGCACAGTGTCTTTTGGTCTCTTCGTCAAGACCTTCTTCCAGAAGAGTCTCCGCATATCCGCGAACGGACGTGATGGGTGTTTTCAATTCATGGGAGACATTTGATGCGAAATCCGTTCGCATGGACTCAAGCTTTCGAATCCGAGTGACATCGTCAAGAAGGATGACCAGCCCGACGCGGTCTCCGGATTTCGAGTCGATGATCGGATGGCCAACGGCGTTGATCTCTCGGCCCCCTCGTCGGTAGATCCGAATGTCACGGTTGAGGTCGTCATCACACGCAAGACCATCGGTAACGAAGCCTAAAAGTTCTGGTTCTCGAAGAACTTCGCCCAGCTTTCGGCCTCGGTCCTCTGGGAGCAATCCAAGAATCGAAGAGGTGGCTTCGTTGCTGTTTAGGATCCGCTGCTCATGATTGACCGCAATGATGCCCGAGGCGATTGATTCCATGAGGGCTTGTTGTTCAAGTTGGTCTGTTCGCAGCTGGTGCATGCGGTCGTCGAGCAGATTGGCCATTCGATTCAGTGCCTCTGCCAGATTGTTGTGGTCCACAAAGCCTGGAGGACGGATTCGGCCTCGAAGGTCGCCCCGGCCAAACTGACGAGCGGTATCGGTGAGCACCCTCATCAATTTCCAGTGCATTTGAGTGGCAACAAAAATGATGGCCGCAGTGAAGGTAATGAGTCCAAGAAAAACCGCCACGACTTCAGCCGCTTGAATTGGTTCTTTTGCTGCTCTCTGAATCAGAAAGACTCCCGCAAATACTTGCAGGAGAAGAATGACCAAACCGGACCACCAATGGAGAGATCTCTTGTGCATCAGGCTCCGTCAGGGTTTTCGCTTAGTCGGTAACCAACCCCGCGTACCGTTTCAATTATCCGGCCAGCCCCTTCGAGCTTTCGCCGCAGAGCGGTAACGTGAACGTCCACGGTGCGGCTCGAGAGGATCGTATTTCCTCCGTGCACTGAAGCGATAATTTGATCTCTGGTTCGTACGAAGCCAGGTCGCGCGGCCAGGTACTTCAGAATGCTGAATTCAGTAATGGTGAGACTCAATGGTTCGCCACGTACGCTTACGCGGTGCCTCTCAGTATCAATCTCAAGTTCGTTGGCCAAGGTGATGACCCCATTCGCCTTCTCTTGAGATTCTGCAGGGGATGTGCGACGAAGTACGCTTTTGACTCTTGCCACCAATACCCGAGGGCTGAACGGTTTGGCGATGTAATCGTCTGCTCCGAGTTCGATACCGGCGACGACGTCGGCTTCCTCACCCTTGGCTGAAACGATAATGATCGGCAGATTTTCGGTCTTTGGTGCTCGGCGTAGGCGTCGGCAAACTTCAAGACCATCGAGATCTGGGAGCATCAGATCAAGGAGTACGCAGTCAGGCATGTTTTGTTCAATTTCCACAATGCCGGCTTTTCCAGAGTGGACCGTGTCTGCTGCAAACCCATTGCGATCCATGTGCAAACGGATCAGATTGGCAATCTCGGGCTCATCTTCAACAATGAGGATTCTTTTTTTGGTGCTCATTGATTCTGCTCTCCCAGGGGATAGGCGTTGAAGATAGGTCAGAAAGATATCTGTTTCATAAAGATTTGGTTCAGACTGCGCGTCCGGTGTCATTGTCTTTATGTGTACGATTTTTGTGATGGCCACACCGCACAATTCAGTAAAAAATATCTTTTGTCCTACAGCTCTCCATAATCGGAAGGCTTTGGTTGGTGGTGCATCCAAGGGGCTTGGTCAAGCCATTTCGCATGCATTGGCGGCGGCCGGTGCCTCGGTGCATGGTCTCGCGAGGGATAAAGAGACTCTGGCAGCGGCCATGGAGGCTTTGCCGGGATCGGGTCACTGTGCCACTGCGATTGATTTTGACCACAGTGAAGCCCTGACTGGCTTGGTGTCAGAAAATGACCACTACGACATTTTCATCCACAATACCGGGGGTCCGGCGGCTGGTCCGCTGCTCGAAGCAGACCCTGATGACTTGGATGCAGCTTTCCGGCGTCATGTTCGCTCTGCTCATCTGTTGATGCAGCAAGTGGTCCCTGGCATGCGAGATCGTGGATTTGGTCGGATTGTGTTGGTGGTTTCGACAAGTGTCATCACCCCAATTCGAGGCCTTGGCGTTTCCAACACCATCCGAAACGCCATCGCCAACTGGGCCCGCACACTTGCGGTGGAGTTGGCGTCAGATGGCATTACGGTGAACTGTGTATTGCCGGGCTTCACCGACACTGACCGGCTGACCTCCCTTATCTCAGGTCGGGCCAATCGCCAAAATTGTTCCACAAAAGAGGTGCGGGACGCGATGATTGCCAGCGTTCCGGCAGGGAGATTGGGTAACCCCGGTGAGTTGGCGGCGCTCACAACCTTTTTGTGTTCCGAAGCTGCGGGGTACATCAATGGCACGGTGATTCCAGTTGATGGTGGCCGGGTGGTTGCAGGATGATGGATCTTCGGCATTGGATTCATGGTGAATCAGTATCAGCGAGGGATCAGGGATGGATCTCGGTCACTGATCCTGCGACGGGACAGGTGTTTGCGCGGTGCGTTGCGGGGAACTCTTCGGATATCGAACTTGCGGTCCAATCGGCCAAATCAGCTTTCCCGGCTTGGTCCCAAACCGCAACCGCCGAACGGGTGGCCGCGCTTGAGCGCTTTGCTTCTGTGGTTGATGCGCATCGCGATGAACTGGCCACACTTGAGTCACGCGATGGCGGCAAGCCGATCACTCGGGCGAGAGAGGTTGAAATTCCCCGTGTTGCCGAGAATTTAAGATTCTTTGCATCGGCTTTGCGGCACGAACACAGTGATGCTTTCACCAGCAGCCCGGAGGTGATTCATTGGACGCATCGCCGTCCCCGCGGTGTGGCCGGTTGCATTTCACCTTGGAACCTCCCGTTGTATTTGCTTTCTTGGAAAATCGCCCCTGCTCTTGCAGCGGGATGCACGGTGGTTGCCAAGCCCAGTGAAATCACACCAGCGACCGCAACACGATTTGCAGAACTGTCTGGCGAAGCGGGATTGCCACCGGGGGTTTTGAATATTGTCCATGGCCGCGGCAGCGAAGCGGGTGCGGCTTTGGTGGAACACCCTGATGTCCCCACAATCTCTTTCACCGGAGGAACGGCCACCGGAAAAGCCATTGCGAAGGCCTGTGGCGAACAGTTCAAGCGAGTTTCGCTGGAACTTGGCGGTAAAAACCCCTTTGTGGTGTTTGCGGATGCCGACTTGGATCAAGCTGCCACCGAAGCCGCTCGTGCGGCATTCAGCAATACCGGCCAGATCTGCTTGTGTGGCTCACGCATCTTGGTGGAGCAATCGGTACTGCCAGATTTTCAGGAGAAGTTGCTCAAGGCCACCGCGGCCTTGCGGGTGGGCGACCCTGCTTCGGAGGAATCACAAATTGGTTCGATGGTCTCGGAGCCTCATTACCAAAAGGTGAAGCAGGCCATCGAGTCCGCTCCCGGAACGGTTCTGTGTGGAGGAGGTCGTCCGGCCGATCTCCCAGAGCGATGCCGGGAGGGCTGGTTCCTCGCCCCAACCATCCTCACTGATTTGCCAGAGACTTGCTCAACCGAGCAGGAGGAGATTTTTGGTCCCGTTGCAAGTTTGCGAGGGTTTGTAGATGAGGCCGATGCCATTCGTTTGGCCAACGCGACGTCGTATGGTTTGGCGGCAAGTTTGTGGACCAAGGATTTGGATCGTGCCCATCGGCTGGTTCACCGTATTGAGGCAGGAGTGATCTGGATCAATGCTTGGATGATTCGTGATCTGCGCACTCCATTTGGTGGAGCCAAGCAATCTGGGCTGGGTCGTGAAGGTGGGATCGAATCGGTACATTTCTTCCAGGAGCCTGCCGGGGTGACCTTGCGTTTGGGGAGTTCTTCATGAGTATTGAGTCCGATCGTGCACCTGAGCCGGTGGGGCCATACCCCCACGCTCGTTGGGCTGGTGATTTCTTATATGTCTCTGGTGTAGGTCCCCGAAAACGTGGTACCACCGCGATCCCTGGTGTGGCATTGGATGCCGAAGGCAACATTGTCTCCGCCGATATTGAGGCGCAATGTGAGTCCTGTTTTGCCAACGTAAAAGCAGTGGTGGAAGACGCCGGCGCGGAATGGTCAGATGTTTTTGATGTGCTGGCATTCCTGACCCACATGAAGCGTGACTTTTCGGGTTACAACAAGGTTTACGCGGACTGGTTTGCCGGTCCCAAAGGGCCACGCCCGACGCGCACTACCGTCGAAATTGGTGCGCTTCCGACACCAATTGCTGTGGAACTCAAGGTGGTGTGTTACCGCCCCGGGGGGCCGATCAAGACCGCCCGTACGGGCGACGCGTCGTAACCTGCCAGCGGGAGAGGGAAGGCGATCAGGTGCCACAGCCCGGTCGAGATTGCATCCAACCTCAGTTGTTCAAGAATCCAGAGCCCGTGGATTCCTGCCCGATGGTGCGCGACAAGTACCTTTGCATCGGCGGCATCAATACTCGGGGTATCCACGCCGATCAGTTGCACGCCGCGACCGGCGATCGCATCCATGAACTCTGGACTCAATGATCGATACTTTGGTTCGAAAACTGTCGGATCAGGGTAGGAACGTGTACGAACCAGCAGCCGCGGTGGGAGATCGCCATCCGGAAGAACCGAGGCTGGCACCGGACCGTCACCTGGTGCATCAATAAGCAGTGCGGTCCCGTACCCCAACGACAATGGCATGGTCTCGACTCCAGCACCGTCTTTGACGTAGTGGCAAGGCCCGTCGATGTGTGTTCCGAGATGCACGGTGCTGTGCAAGGTGGAGAGTGTCAGGTGCGCGCCTTGTTGCATATCCAGCAACAGTTCCCGCGTTGGGGGTGTATCCCCAGGGAAAACCGCAACGTCTGGAGTCAGCGGCATTGAGATGTCATGGATGTCCATGCGTGGATTTTCTGAACTCTTGTTGGACATCCGGAACACCTTCTGTTCACAGAGTACACAGGTTGAGCAAGGCCCAGACCTGAGTACAACCCATCATCAAGTACCATCTCCCAGCCGAGTCTTCGGTGGGCTTCGTTCTGTCTGAAGTAACAAGTAGCTGTTACCTAGGAGCGGGGCCCACCGTGGGCTTGGCCAATGCTGGAGACCGAGGTGGGGGTGGGTCAGCAAGGCTCGAAGTGCCCTCCGCGTCTGACTGGGAAGAGTCGCCCCCGGCATAGCCGGCCCCTTAGAAGCGGTGGCGGATTTCCCAAAGGTCAGGAAAGAACGGGTGGAACAAACTCTTCTTCAGGAACTCCACACCGAGTGAACCTCCGGTGCCTTCTTTGGTCCCGATGGTTCGGGAAACCAGCTG
The DNA here is from genome assembly GCA_002700845.1 of Phycisphaerae bacterium. Taxonomy (GTDB): domain Bacteria; phylum Planctomycetota; class Phycisphaerae; order Phycisphaerales; family SM1A02; genus UBA8653. Next base: position 20,153 of record PAFA01000016.1, read on the forward strand.
AACATGGCGATAGCGCCACTCCATGAATCCTTCATCCAAGTCAATCATGGTCTCGAACATTCCAATCAGGTCAGGCCGATCGGTATACAACTTGAACAATGATTCTTGGACGCGTTCATCCGGCTGTGATGGCTGGGTGACATCACGCTCCAGGATGTCCTTTGGAATTTCTGCTCCGCAATCAGCCAAGAATTGATGGAAGGCGTCGCGGAGGGTGGGTGCGGCCAGCCTGGCTTTGAGTTGATCCAAACCTTCGAGGTGTTCTGGCCAATGCTCCAGCATTCCGGGTCTCTTGTACCCAAGGAACGTTTCAATTTCTCGAAATTGCACCGATTGAAAGCCGCTGCTGGTTTCAAGGCGGTCGCGGAATGAATTGAACGACCGGGGGGTCATGGTTTCCAAAATGTCCAGTTGGCCGACCAGCGTTTTTAAAATCGTTCGGGATCGACCCAAGGTTGCATGGGCGCCCCACTGGGCTCCACTGCGAAAATCAGATTCAACTTTTTCCAGCTCGTGCAACAAGAGTTTGAACCAAAGCTCATACACCTGATGGATCACGATGAAAAGCATCTCATCGTGTTCAGGTGGATCACTTCGTACTTTTTGCAAGTCGAGGAGTTGGTCCAGCTCAAGGTATCGCGGGTAAGTCAAATCCGACATAGGAAGGGGATCCTAACGGGCCAAGCCGAGGCGTTGGAGACCGCGCAAGAGTTGATCTTGGCGGCGTCCTCGCCGAAGTGCGTCGGCGTAGGACTGATTTGAGAATGAAACACGGTCGTACAGCGGGGTGAATAGTCCAGGCATCCAGCGACCAAGTCGCCGCTCGAGCGCTTTGCGTTTCAGGAACATGGGGTCCCCCACATGATCGCGCATTTCAATGAAATTCATCAGCGCCATCTCTGCGATAGCGTCAGCATTTGCTTTGCGCTCTTGGAACAATCGTTTGGGAAGATCAGTTTGTCCGGAAGCATGGAGTTCATCCAGACGTCGAACATCTTCAAACGATGCGTTCATGCCTTGTCCGTAAAAAGGGACAATGGCGTGGGCTGCGTCGCCAACCAGAACAGTGTTCCCATGGTGCCATTGATCAACCCGCAAGGTCCCCAGGAAGCCAACTGGGTTTTCGGACCACTGCTCTTCGAAATTTGGAACACACGAAAGCATGGACCGGTAGTGCGTTTGCAAATGATTGCGAGCGGCCGTGGGATCACGAAGACTCTTAAAAGTGTCATCAGCAAAAAACAGTGTTCCGGTGAAGGTGCCATCAGGATTGGGAAGGGCGATAGCCATCTCACCACCACGCGGCCAGATATGCAGCGCGGCGGGATCAAGCGCATGTCGACCGTCAACTGGAGGAAGTTCAAGCTCTTTGTAGGAATGCCCAAGAGGTTCTGTAGTGCTTTGGCAGTACCCATGATTTTCTAGAGATTGTCGAACAATGCTGCCCGCGCCATCGGCGCCCACAATGAGGTCGGCTTCAATGGATTGCTCGCCAAGAAAAACCGCTTGACCGTTTGCGTGTACACCCGTGACACTTTGCTCAAACTGCACGTCCACAGACTTGGTTTGCTCGGCCGATTCGAGGAGGGTGGCATTGAGGAGGCCGCGCCCAACCGACAAGATGGCTTGCTGTTCGTCTTTGGCATATGGCTGACGGGTCAGTTGACCCAGGGCGTCATGCATCAGGCGAGCGGACATCGGCATCGCATCAGCCACAACCTGATCTTCAAGGCCTGCTCGTGCCAGCGCGGTACGTCCCCGGGTGGAGAGGGCCAGGTTGATCGATCGTCCACCTTTGTTGCCGTGCCGCCGGGGATCGGGACGTGCTTCGAGCACCAATGTTTTGATCCCACGTTGACCAAGGAGAGTGGCGAGCAAACTGCCAGCCAGTCCCGCGCCAACGATGATGACTTCTGGTCGCTTCATGAGTTCAATCCGGAATCTTTGGCCAGCGTCAACGCCCGTACCAGTCGAAACGCATCTTCGTAGGTGTTGTAAAGCGGGGCTGGAGCAGCGCGAATGATGTCTGGCTTTCGAACGTCACAGACCACCCCTTCTTGATGCAGGTGGGCCTGCATCGCTTCGGCATTAGGAACACGAAGAGAAAGTTGTGCTCCCTGTGCATCTTTTGGAGTCATTACTTCGACCCAAGCAGGAAGAGCATCTCTGAGCCAGCCGGTCAGCCTTCGGCTTCGAGCTCGCAGGGCAGCCATACCGATGTCATCGAACAGGGCCAGCGCGGAACGAAGGGGGGCGAGGGCCATAATGGGGGGATTCGAGAGTTGCCAAGAGTCGGCTGATGGCACGGGGTGGAACTCAGGGATTTGGTGCATCTTGAATCGAGTCGTGGGATCGTTGCCCCACCACCCGCCAAATCGGGGGCGGCTGGTGTCTTTGCCGTGTCGTTCGTGGATGAACACGCCTGAAAGACCGCCTGGCCCACCGTTGAGGTACTTGTATGAGCACCAGGCGGCAAAATCCACGTTGTCGTTGTGCAGTTCCAGTGGGATGTTCCCGGCGGCATGGGCAAGGTCCCAGCCGGCAAGCGCGCCCACACTGTGCAAGGCTTTGGTGATTCGGCGAATGGGATGCACCTGGCCGGTGAGGAAGTTCACTCCAGCAATCATTCCCATGCACAGCGAATCTCCAGCCGCATGGATGGCCGCTTCCAACTGTTCGGGCTTCGTGGTTCGATCCCCACCAGGATCCACGACGATCAGATGCTCATCAGGATCAAAGCCGCGTTGTCGCATGTGTGACTTGATGGCATAGGTATCACTGGGAAAGGCCGGGGCATCCATCAAAATTTTGGTGCGTGAACCGTTTGGTCGCCAGAAGCTTGCCAGCAGCAAGTGCAAATTGACGGTGAGCCCATTCATCCACACCACTTCATGAGGCTGACCGCCAACCAAGCGTCCGCCAGGCTCAGCAAGGGCAAGGTGGGCGTCATACCAGGGGTGCGTGGCTTCAAAATGCGCGTCAACAGCCAGGCGGCTCCAATCATCAAGTTCAGTGGTCAGTTCTTGCCGAGTTTGCTTGGGTAGAGGGCCCAGGCTGTTCCCCGTGAGATAGGCCAGTGTGCCCTGGGCATTCTTGGGCAATTCAAAAGCGTCTCGCTTGGGTGCGGGATCTTCATCCTCAAGTCGGAGGGCTTCGGCGTGGATGATTTCGAGGGAGGGTGCGGTCATTCGATCGGCGGGGAAGGTGATGCGGGCAAAAAATGTGAATGCAATCGTTTCTTCGCGCGACCGCCAAGAAAATCGATGGCATTGTCCCACATTATGCGTTGTTGCTCCGCTTCGGTCAGTTGTTGTGACTTGATCACGGATTCGCCCGGGATTGCTTCCCCAAGAGGAAATGGTGCGTCAGAGCCAGTGCAAATGCGTTCGGACCCAAACCGATCCACCAAGAATCTCAGCGCATCGTCATCGTGCACACCAGAGTCCACCCAGAATCGATCCAAGAGGGAACTGGGGAGCGATTGACTCGCCGTGGCAACCAGGTCAGGTCGCATACGGAATCCATGATCGATGCGCCCCAATATGAATGGGAATGCACCGCCACCGTGGGCAAAGCAAACCCGAAGATCAGGATGCTTTTCAAAGACGCCGCCGAGGATCATGGAAGCTACGGCAAGGGCCGTTTCGCTTGGCATGCCCACCAGCCATCGCAACCAATGCCGACTCATCCGATCGGCACCAACCATTTCCCAGGGATGAATCAAAATGGGAAGGTCAAGTCGAACGCAGGCCTCCCAGAAAGTGTCGAAGCACGGGTCGTCCAATTCTCGACCGCCGGCGTGAGTGCCAATCTGTATCCCGACAAGTCCGAGTTCCGCAATGCGATGCAACTCTTGAGTGGCCAAGTCGGGGTCCTGCAGGGGTACGGTCCCCAAGGTGAGGAAGTGATCTGAGTGTTGATCTTGGACTTCGGCAAAATGATCATTCAGGTAGCGGTGAAGATGCAGAGCATCCTTTGCCGGGGCAAAGTCGGAAAAAAGTACGGGAACAGTTGAGAGAACTTGGACGTCAACCCCATGAGCATCATTGAAGACCCTTCGGCGGTCCGCACAGCAGCATTCGGGCTCGACGGTCCGGAACACTCGCTCGCCTTGTCGCATGGTGACCCGCCCGCCATCGGCAGGATCGAGGGCGATCCAGCCGGAGCGACCAGTAATTGCTTCCATGTCTGGAAGTTTGGGTGGAAGCAAATGAGCGTGAACATCAATCAGCCGGCTCACTGAACGGCCTCGCGAATAATTTTTACCTCTGGCTCAAATTCAATTCGTTTGATCGGCTGTGCTGGAACCACTCGGACACCGCAATGGCATGTTGATCTTTCCTCGTCGGCCCAGAATGCCAGCATCGCTTCCCGAAAGTGTTTCACGATGTCGGCGCAGTCAAATTCCAAATCCTCGACAACAGCGCCACATGACTCGCACAGAAATCGAAGTCCTTCACGTTCGCCGGGAGGTCGCCGACGCTCAATCACCAAGCCAAGCGTGTTGGGTGGTCGCTGCGGGGCGTGTGGGACGCCGCCTGGGATCATGAAGGTCTCTCCCTCGCGGATCCTGACGTGTCGAGGGCCATTTTCTTCGAGCAACGTGACCACAATGTCGCCTTGCAGTTGAAGAAAGAACTCTTCGCTGTCGGTGATGTGAAAGTCGTTGCGAGCGTTTGGCCCGGCAATGCACATGGCAAAAAAGTCTTGGCCGTCATACAGGTATTTGTTCGAAACCGGTGGCTTCATGTCAGCACGGTTTGCTTGAATCCAGTTCAACAGGTGTTCGGGTTCTGGGGCCACCATCCCGTGTTCGATGCTGTGGGACATCGTCAATCCTCCTCGGCCATGGGCATAATTGTGTCAAAATACGTCACGCTGGGTTGATTCTCGGACACTCTACAGCGTGTTGACGGCCAACTCGTTCATTTGTGTCATGAATTCTGCGGTGATGCATCCTGTACGCCCCGAGTGCGTATAGATATGTTGACATGTCCCGATTTGGGGCCCTTATTGATGTGGTAAGCCAAAAGGCCTGCCCTTTTGTTGAACGGAGTGACCATGCCATTTTTGTCCACCTTGACTGCAAGTCTTGTCTCAGGAACGATCCTGTCCGCTGAAATTCAGAACACCGGACCAATCATTGATTCCTTTGAGTTGCAAAGGCTCCAAAATGTCTTCCCTGGTGTGGGCACATGGAATGCACCCGATGGCCGTTTGAACCGCATCTTTGGTCGACCCATGGTGACCGGGGGCTCCCCGCAAGATACGGCCATGAACTTCATTCGTGAATGGTCTGGTGTCTGGGGGCTCAGTCAGAAGGACTTCATCTTGGCCGGCCCGTTCCCGGGTGATGACCGAACCCAGCAGCCACTCATGTGGGATCAAGCGACCGGGACATACAAGTTCACTTCTGTCTACTTCAAGCAAAATGTCCAAGGTGTACCGGTTTACAACAGCCGCCTGCAAGTTCTGGTTCGCAACGACTCCGGATTCCCCGCGGTTTCGATCGGTACTGATCTTCGCAACGTCAACGCTTTGCTTGGCGAGCAAAAGCCCGCAGGGATTGATCGAAATTTAGTGAATGCACGTGCCGAGGACTTCTTGGGCAGTGATTTTGTGATGGTGTCTCAGCCTGAAATGGTGGTCTATGCCGGCTATGACTTTGAAAGTGTTCCCGCGACCTTCGCGTACGCATTTGATGCAAAAGTTGGCGGCCCCGAAAATGTAGACACGTACCAGAAGGCTCGTTACATCATCGACGCGGCTTCTGGCGAACTCCTCCGCAAAGAAAATCTCATTCTGAACTGCACCCACAACGAGCGAATCGCCAGTGCCATTTTCGCCTCGGCAACCGCGGTTGATGGAGTGATTACGGGTGCGAATACCATTACAAGCCGGGCCGAAGCTTGTGACCCAGAGGTCCAGGTGGGCGCACCTTATTTGGCGATTCCCGACAGCGTTAGCGGAACGATCTACACCGATTACGAAGGCAACGCTACAGGCGTTTCTCCTGGCTCACGGACCTTGACCGTGGATGGCCGCTTCTTTGATGTGAACTATTTCTCTGGTTCCGCCTACAGCCAATCGGTCAACATTGAGTCTGGGCTCCCTTTCAACCTGGCGTTGAACCCCACGGATGAAACTGGCAAGGCCGCAATGAATGCCTACATTGAATCCAATGTGGTCCGCGATTTTTCGCTTGCTCGCAACCCCTCGTACCCCGTAATTGGTGGCCAGCAAGATTGGGACATCAATATTGGTGTCTCCGGAAGTTGCAATGCGTTCTATGACGGCTCTTCCATCAATTTTTACAACACTGGCGGCGGTTGCAACAACACCGCATTCTCGGTGATTGTGCATCACGAGTATGGGCACCACTTGGTGAACACCGGCGGTTCGGGTCAAAATGAATTTGGTGAAGGTTCTGGTGATGTGATGGGCGTTCTGATTGAGCGTGACTCTCGTTTGGCCAGAGGCTTCTTCCAGAACGACTGCAACAACGGTATTCGTAACGCCGACAACACCTGCACCTTCCAGTCAGATTGCTCTTCATGCGGGTCTACGATCCACTCTTGTGGGCAGTTGATTTCTGGTTGTGTTTGGGACACGGTTGCAGCGTTTGAAGACAGCGGTATGTCCCCAGATGAAGCCAACTTCTACATGGGCGATTTGTATCTCAACATGATCCCGCTTCACTCTGGTGGCTCGATCCAGCAGGATATTTTGATTGACATCCTTACCCTGGATGACAATGACGGCAATCTCAACAATGGGTCGCCGAACTACTTCGAAATCGCCGCAGGCTTTGCCGTGCATGGTTTTGATGCTCCTGAGCTCTCTGGACTCGATTTCCAATTCCCCAACGGCACCCCATCTGCAATCAACCCATTCGACGGCGTTGACCTTGCGATGAATGTCTCCGGCTTGTCCTTCCAGCCGGTGCCAAATACCGGCACGCTTTACATTGGTCGTGCGAATGGCTCTGTAGACGCCGTGGCGATGCCACAGGTTGCGAACAACCAGTACGCCTTGACGTTCTCAGATATTGAGTGCGATGAAGCCATTTCGTACTACTTCTCATCCGAAGCCACGACTGGCGACGTCTTTTACTGGCCTGGTGGTCAGACCTCCGCGCCTGCTCCAACGGCGCGGTTTACAGGGATCGGGGCGACCGGAGAAATCATTGCCTTCGATGACGACTTCCAAACCGATACTGGTTGGACGGTCAGTGGCGCCGCCACCGACGGTCAGTGGGACCGTGGGGTTCCTGTAGGTTGTGATCGCGGTGATCCCGGGATCGATGCTGATGGTTCGGGTTCCTGCTTCCTAACCGACAACTCCACCAATGGCGGCGACTGCAACAGTGATGTTGACGGTGGGCAAACCATTTTGACTTCTCCTCCCTTGAATGCTTCCGCACCAGGTTCCGTGATCTCGTACTGGCGTTGGTTTGACAACTCTTTTGGCGCCTCGCCCAACCAAGACACCATGCTCGTGCAAATGTCTGGTGATGGCGGTCTGAGCTGGGTTGGTGTTGAGGTGGTTGGCCCGGTGAACGAAGCCACCGGTGGTTGGTACCAAAAAGAGTTCTTGGTGAGTTCATACGTTGCCAACAGCACGAACTTCCGAATTCGGTTTATCGCCCAAGACACCGATCCGGGTTCCGTGGTTGAAGCAGCGATTGATGGCGTACGCCTTCTGGCGACAGAGTGCATCGACGATGGGCCGTCTTGCCCAGGTGATGTCGATGACGACAGCGATGTTGATTTCAACGACTTGGTGTCCTTGCTCGCAGCCTGGGGCGATACCTGCTCTGGGTGCCCAGAGGATGTCAACGACTCCGGAACCGTCAACTTTGATGACCTCGTTGCCCTTCTGGCTTCCTTCGGACCCTGCCCGTAAAAGCAAGACTCAGCAACAAAAAGTGCAACATCACCCCTCGACTCCGGTCGGGGGGTTTTTTGTGATGTATGGAATATGCGGGCTGGTCAGAGCATCATTTGTTGCGGATGTTTTCGCAGATGCAACCTGACGTCAGTCTTGTGCCATGAGGTACGGATCGACATCCCATACTTTCTGCTGTCGGCTTCTGTGTTTGGTGCTGATTTTGTCCGGGGTGGTTGGACCACGGGTTGCCGTGACATTGTCACGGGGTTCAGATCATGCCGATGGGTTCAGCCAAGTACTCGCCGACCAGAGGGTGAGTGTGATCCATATGACGCCTTGGGCAAGCGTTGCCCATCCGGGGGTATGGCGCACGAGCAGGATGGGTAGTCCAGCGGCAAAGCAAAGCAAATAGCGGTCGTAGACCGCACCACGCGTGGCCACGTACAGCAAGCATCCAAAGAAGAGCAGATACCAGGCGTAATGCCCGAACCCGTCTTTGGCCGCGAATCTCTGACTGGGCAGGCATCGGTTGAGTCCCATCAGCCCCATAGCGCCGGCCGCCGCACCAAGAGCCAGTGCTATGGGCTGAACACTTTGGGGCAAGGGCAAAAGTGCACTGGCCATAAGCCCCTGATATCGACGTACGGAGCCACCATCGAGGCTCATGAGGTCTGGTGTTGCCCAGAGCGCGGCGAGTGCAGTCAAGCCGCCAATCCAGAGCAAGAGGCGAGGTGACCGCTGCAAACCGAGTGGTATTCCAACCAGAACGAATGGTGTGAGTGCGCCAAGCAAGTAGACCACAGACTCTGGGGAGAATCCGAGACCGTATCGGTCGGCATACATCGGGCTGACCAGACCATCCCATTCGATATAAAGCGGCAGTCGCAAAGCTCCGGCAATGCATCCGGCCATGGCATACCGCCAGCTTGGCGAACCATCACGTTGTAGCGCGACCAAGATGGCGGCGGCAGCCGGCACGACGGCGTGCGCACGGTGATGCAAAAGCACCGTGAGAACCAACCCGAAAGCGACCGGTCGCCAAATTCCAGGTTCTCCTCGTGGACCGGTGGTTGCGATGGTTCCCAAGATGATGCTTCCCAAGACAAAGGAAGGTTCACTCATAAACAAGTGGCTAAGGACGGTGTGGTATGGAAGTACAGCGAGCAGTAACCCAGTGGCAGCTGCCGCTCGCCATCCTTTTTTTGCCACGATTCCAAGAATCCCGGCCGAGCACATGCTCAGCATGAGATTGGTCAAGCGGAGTCCCTCGAGGCCTACGCCCCAGCTTGAGAGGATCGCTGCGGGAACAAAGAAGCCAGGGCCTTTGGTGTCCTCGAAGTCCCACAGAATTGACCAATCCGGCCACAGGGACGACAGACGATCTACGACCGGGATCATGAACCTTTCATCGAACGTCAATTCGGCTGGTGCCGCAAACCCGATGAGCCAAAGCAGGCCCCAAAAACCGCATGCACCGGCGGCGGCCATCAAGCCGGAGAGCAGCATGGGACGGAGTTTTGGAGCCACGGTCTGCATCTGATCAACTATCGGTCCTTCTCAGGCTCAGAATTGCTCAATTCCGCCTCGTGATCCGGTGATTTGGCCGTATCTTGGTTTCTGGAGAACCACACACTTCTCAGGTGTGGTGACTGTAGATCTTGGAGAAGTACATGAATCTTGCACATTTCACCGCTGTTGCGGCTGCCAGCGTTGCCTCATTGGCCTCAGCTCAGCTCATTCCTTTTGACATTACGGGATCGGGTGGTGATTCGTTCAACTACCCCTTTAATGCAACGGGAGTCCCCAACACGATCACCATGGACACTTTTTTCGTCAATGGTGGTGCGGGTACGCAAGCGGGGGATCTCCAGGTCATTTTGACTTCTCCTTCGGGCACTTGTCTTGAACTGGGCGGTCGCGACCTCGCCTTCGGTTGCCCAAACGGTGGTGATTTCCCTGGGTCATGGAACTCCCAAAATCCCGATCAATATCTTCACACGTTTGATGTGAATGGCTCGTTTGGTTTGGAAGATGGCGAGTACATCTTGACCGTGCGTCACGGTTTTTCCGGGGGCGGGAACGACACGTGGATCGGCTCTGCGTCCATCACATTTGGTGACACGGTTGACTGCAACGCCAATGGCATCGACGACGCCGAAGACATCGCCAATGGCACCTCGGAAGACTGCAACTTTAATGGTCTGCCTGATGAGTGCGAAACCGACCCGGCCAACGACTGCAACGACAATGGCGTTCTTGATTCCTGCGAAGAACTCCCAGACTGTGATGACGATGGCATTACCGATTGTGATGCCCTCGCTCAGGGTGCGGCCGACTGTGATTCCAACCAGATTCCTGATGTTTGCGAACCAGGTGCGGGAGTTCCCAACGATCTCTTTGAAGACGCCATCGAAATTTTCTCCGGTGTTATCGATGGAAGCACGGAGTGCGCTGGCCAAGAGGACACTTGGACCTGCGAGGGCAATCTCTTTACCGGAACGGGGCCAGACATTTGGTACGTGTTCACCATCTCCGAGACTTCCACGATCGCAATGACAACCTGTGATTCAGACTACGACACTGACTTGTCAATTCACTCTCCAAGTGGATCCATCTTGTTCTGTGACGGTGACTCTGGTGACGACGATGCCAGCCAAGGATGTGTCATCTTTGCGTCTGAGCTCGAGGCTTCGCTGCAGGCCGGCACCTACTACGTTCGTGTAGGTGGATACAACGGTGCGGTTGGCAATGTGACACTTGATGTTCTTATTACCAACGGTGCGGACTGCAATGGCAATGGCATCAATGATGAAGAGGACATTGCGAACGGAACATCTGAGGATTGCAACAACAGCACCATTCCTGACGAATGTGAAGCCAGCCCAATCACTGATTGTGATGGCAACGGTGTCCTTGATTCCTGCGAAGATCTTGCCGACTGTGATGACAACGGCATTTCTGACTGCGGCGAAATTGCTGGTGGTGCTGCCGACTGTGATGCCAACGGTATTCCGGACAGCTGCGAATCAGGCGGTGGTGAATCCAACGAAATTGGTTTGGCATTCGATTCTGGTGTTTTGGACGGCACTGGAGCCAGCGCCCCATACTCCGTCCAGGCCAATGGCGCGTTGACATCGATGGCAATTGATTTGACATACACCAACGTTGATGCTGATGGTTCTTGGGCCGGTGACTTGTTGATTCAAATCACCGATCCGCAAGGGACCTGTGTTGAAATCGGCGGATTTGATGTTGACCTTTGCACAGAAATTGACGACTTCCCCGCGGAGTGGGATGTGGCCGCCTCGGGTGACTACTCCTACAACGTTGATTTCTGTGGTACGGACCTCAGCGGCGATGGCGCCTGGACCTTCGTGTTTGTGCACGGCTGGGCCACAGGAAGCCAGGACCAGTGGGCCGGCACGTTGACCTTGAATGTTGTCGGCGAAGGCGGCTTCTCGGATTGCAACGGTAATGGCATCGAAGATGTTGAAGACATTGCCAACGGCACCTCGGAAGACTGCAATGGCAACGATCGTCCTGATGAGTGTGATCTTGGTCCTTCCACCGACTGCAACAACAACGGTGTGATTGATGCTTGCGAAACACTTCCAGACTGTGACAACGATGGTGTGTCCGACTGTGCGGCCATCGCTGGGGGTGCGACCGATTGCAACGCTGACGGCATTCCTGACTCCTGCGAGTCTGCCGGTGGCGGTGAGGACATCGATCTCACCTTTGATACCGGAGCCCTGGATGGCAACGGTACAACTGCCGCGTATGAGGTTGAATTTGACGGCGTCTTCGCCAGTCTTGGTGTTGATTTGACCTACACCAATCTTGATGCTGATGGGACATGGGCAGGTGACCTGATTATTCAGATCACTGATCCCAATGGAACTTGCGTTGAAGTTGGTGGCTACGACGTGGACTTGTGTGAGGAGCTTGACGACTTCCCTGCGGAATGGAACGTGGCGGCCTCTGGTGATTACACCCATACGTATGACTTCTGCGGTCAAGGGTTGGTCGGAAGCGGCACCTGGTCACTGGTCTTTGCTCACGGTTACGGCACTGGTACACAGGACCAGTGGGCCGGAACATTGACCTTGAACGTCTTGGGTGACAACCCACCGCCGCCATGCCCGGCCGACTTTGATGGCGATGGCTCGGTTGGCTTTACGGACCTCACTGTCCTGCTTTCTTCCTACGGCATCAATGACGCCGCAGACCTTGATGGCAATGGTGAGACTGGGTTTACGGACCTGACCATCCTGCTTTCTGCCTACGGTTCCTGTCCGTAATCGGGAACCAGGCCTCTTTGACTTCCTTAAACCCCCGCTTCGTGCGGGGGTTTTTTTGTGCCTATGCAAAAACACTCAGGATCGTTCAATATGATCTCATGATGATCTCCGAGCTGCTCATGGTGTCTTTGTCGCAAACGTTCACGGTCATTGGCCTTCCGGACACACAGAACTACAGCCAGTCGTTCCCCCAAATTTTTCGTGCGCAAACCCAATGGGTATCGGATCAGAAAGATGATCGAGATATCCAATTCGTGTCGCACTACGGGGACGTGGTTAATTGTGGTGACCAACTGGATCAATGGGCCAATGCCAAGTCCGCCCTTGATTTGTTGGATGCCACCGGGATTCCATGGGGCGTCTCTGCAGGCAACCATGACATCAAGCCCTATTGCGGGGGGGATGATCAGTACATCCCCGAATTTTTTGCTGAGCGGTATGGTCCCACCAAATGGGACGACCAGCCATATTTTGCCGGATGTTCGCCCAGTGGTATGAGCAACGCTCAAGTCTTCAGTGCTGGTGGCTGGGATTTTCTTTGGTTGCATTTGGAATGTGATGTCCCCACCCGAGAAATGGTGTGGGCGCAAGCTCTTTTGGATCGACATCGTGATCGTGTGGCGGTTGTGACAACCCATCGATACATGCAAGATGCCGAGGACTACACCGCTGGAGTACCCTTGGTGCCGAGTGGGCGCTTCCCAGATATCTGGTACATCTTTGAAGGGATTTACTCCGATGGTGGCAACCAAGCGGAAGAGATTTACCGCTGGCTGGTGCGTCGAAACCCTTCCATCTGCATGGTGAACTGCGGGCATTTCCACGAAGAATTTCGACAAACATCGACCAATGTGAATGGTTTGCCGGTGCATGAAGTCTTGGCGGATTATCAGGATGACCCCAACGGTGGTGATGGTTGGCTTCGAATTATGGAGTTCGACACGGAACTGGAAGAAATCCGAGTGGAGAGTTACTCCCCGACCCTAGATCAATATCGAACCGCCGATGAGTCGATATGCACACTTCCGGTGACCTTCGGTGCGTATGTTCTTCCGCCAGAGCAGGCCTTTGTTGCTTTTCAAGAAGGCATCAATGGTTATGACGGCACCAAGGACACTTGGATCAATGAAGACGAACCAAACTCGAGTTACGGCGGGGACGACACCCGAGAATCAGACGATGACACATCGAATTCCATTTTTACGGACGATCAAGGGCAAGCCCTTCTCCGGTTTGACGACCTGTTCACTGAAAATGTTGTGGTTGGAAAGATCCCGTTGGGCTCATCGATTGCTCAGGCCCGCTTGGTCCTGGAACTGCAAGATGATGTCGATACCCCATTTGCCAACCCAGACTTTTACGTGCACGAAGTCATGGTCCCTTGGGAGGAATCCTCCACCTGGAATTCGCTGGGCAATGGCCTTTCGATTCCCGAGGACTTGGGCGACCGGATCGCGATATTCCCGGGAGACAACAGTCCATCATCTGATTTCGGTCGCAGTATGGATCTCACGGCATTGGTGCAGCGCTGGAGCGACGGTCAGCCAAACTGGGGGGTGGCCATCTTGCCCGAGATCGTGACGGGCAACGATGATGGCATCTCGATTTGGACCAGTGAAGCATCCAATGGGATGGTTCGTCCCCGACTCGAAGTGACCTATGTCGTTGACACCACTCCGCCGAGCCGTCCGGGAGACCTTGATGATGATGGCCTGGTCGGCGTCAATGATTTGATTTTGCTCTTATCCGCATGGGCAATGACCGATTCCCCATTCGATCTGGACGGAAATGGAACCGTTGATACTGGTGATCTCATCTTCTTGATCTCCGCTTGGGGCTGAACCGGTTTCCTTCCTATGCTCAATATGTGGGATCGCCTTCACCAGATCTGACTCTCGCGGCTGCACTGCCCATTGCGGCCCATGCGGATGTCATTGCATCACACCTCAAAGAGCGTGGAGTGGTGATTGTTTGTGGGGAAACCGGATCGGGCAAGAGCACCCAGTTGCCCAAACTTTGTTGGTCCCTGGGCAAGCCTGGCGGAGGCATGGTGGGGCATACCCAGCCCCGACGTATTGCCGCCCGATCGGTGGCGTCTCGCGTTGCAGAGGAAGTCGGCGTTGAACTGGGAAGAGAAGTCGGATGGTCCGTGAGGTTTACGGATCGAACGCGACCGGAAACCAAACTTCGAGTCATGACCGATGGCATTTTGTTGGCGGAAGCGCAAAGGGACCGTCATTTTTCGCGGTACGACACAATCATCGTGGACGAAGCCCATGAGCGATCGCTGAACATTGATTTTCTGCTTGGTCTGCTTCAGCGGGCCCGTGAGCGTAGGCCTGAGCTACGTGTGATTGTGACGAGTGCGACCATTGATCCAGAACGCATGGCCCGTCATTTTGATGACGCTCCAATCGTCACCGTCGAAGGTCGTATGTATCCCGTCGAAGTGCGATGGCGTCCTCGTTCCGAACAAGATGCTTCGCTGGAGTTGGAGTCCGCGGTGTCATCTGCTTTTGATGAAATTCGAAGTGAGATGCCATCGGGCGATGTCCTGACCTTTCTTTCGGGTGAACGAGAAATTCGAGAACTCAGCACTTACATGCGTGGGCATTTGCAGCGGCATCGTTTGGCCGATCGGTGGGAGATTCTTCCGCTGTACGGTCGACTTTCGGTCGAAGACCAAGCCAGGGTCTTTGCTTCAGGAGAGCGTCGGCGCATGGTGCTTGCGACCAATGTTGCCGAAACCAGTGTGACTGTCCCGGGTGTCCGTGCGGTTATCGATGTTGGAATGGCTCGGGTCTCGAGATTTCACGCCAAAACTCGCGTACTGCGCTTACCGGTCGAAGCCATCAGTCAAGCCTCGGCAAACCAACGTTCAGGCCGTTGCGGACGGGTTGGTCCCGGTTTGTGTCTTCGTTTGTACGACGAGAAGGAGTTCGCCACTCGACGTACTTTTACGGAACCCGAGATCCGGAGGACCAATTTGGCATCGGTCCTGCTGCGAATGCGCGCGATGCGTTTGGGATCGGTGAAGGAATTTCCTTTTTTAGAAACACCAAAGCTTTCGGCGGTGCGTGAGGCTGAATTGAGCTTGCGTGAAATTGGTGCTCTTCGTCAAGATGGAAAGCTCACCACTTTGGGACGTCGATTGTCACGACTTCCCGTCGATCCGAGATTGGGACGTCTGATCTTGGAAGGCATCAACCGTGGTGCGTTGCGGGAGATGCTGACGCTGGCGGCGGTGCTGTCATTGCCGGATCCCCGGGAGCGATCTGCAGAGCATCGAGAAGAAGCTGATGCGGCCCGAAGAAAGTGGCGACGATCAAGTTCCGACTTCTTGTCACTCCTAGCGCTGTACGAAGATTGGAAGGTGGTCAGGGAGGAGGGGACCCGAGGGGACGTCCGACGATTCTGCAAAAGCCATTATTTGCATGCGCTTCGCATGCAGGAATGGACCGATCTACGTCGCCAGCTGGAGGAGATGGCGGTCCGGGCTTTAAAGGCAACCCCCAATACCGCTCCGGCCACTTCTGAATCAATTCATCGCTGCGTACTGACGGCCTTTCTCGGCAACATCGGACGTCTTGATAAGCGTGGCGAATACCGAGGTATTCGGGATGCCAGGTTTGCCATCTTTCCAGATTCTGGTTTGTTTAAGAAAGACCCCAAGTGGATCGTGGCCGCGGAAATTGTGGAGACCAGTCGGCGGTGGGGACGTTTGTGTGCCAAAGTCCAGCCATCTTGGATTGAGGGGGTCGCGGGTGAGCGCATGTCTCGCAGTTGGGATCACCCCGAATGGGATCCAGATCGCGGAGAAATGGTTGCCCGCGAGCGTGGAGAGTTTCTCGGCTTGGAGTTGTATGGTCGTAGACGAGTGGCTTTGGCGCCACGGGATCCTCGGCTGGCTCGAGAACTTTTTATTCAACACGCGTTGGTCGAGGAGGGTTTGCCCGGCCGAGAAGATTTCTTGGTGGCAAACCGAGAGTTGGTGCTGCGTCTTCGAGAAATGGAAGCTCGGCGGAGGCAGCGAGATTTGCTGGCCGGCGATGCACGCCGCCACGCGTTTTATGACCGCCAGCTTCCAGACCACGTGGTGGGGACCAAAAGTTTTCGCAAGTGGTTTCGCAAAGCACACAAGAGGAACCCTGAGTTGCTGCGGATGACTGAGGCGGAGGCGCTACGGGATGAAGAAGCCTCCGACCGGCTTCATTCCATTGAGTCTCAGCACGTTGATTTCCCTTCCGACTTTTTGACCGAAGCCGGTCCCGCGAGGGTTCGGTACGCCTTCCATCCAGGGGAGGAGGTTGACGGCGTGCGCTTGCAGCTTTCCCCTCAGCAAGTGGCGGTTTTGGAGAAGCATCGCGCTGACTGGTTGGTCCCGGGAAGACTGCCGGATCGCATCGAAGCTTTGTGCCGAACCCTTCCCCGAGAAGTTCGGCGGGGGCTGATGCCTCTGGCCGACACGGCACGAGAAATCGCCTCTGAACTCACCTTTGGTCAAGGTGATTTACTGCATGCGTTGACAGAATCGTGTCGCTCCAGAGGGGTGCCCGTTCGAATAGATCAATTTCAACCCGATCAGGTCCCAGAAGAACTCAAAATGTTGCTCGAGGTGGTGGATGAGCAGGGTGAAGTGATCGCGCGTTCACGTGATCTTATGACTTTGCGTCAGCGCCTCGGAGATCGGATTGCGGAAGCCAGCGTGGCGATGGCCGATGCATTCGAGGTCAAGACTGGGCTTCGCCATTGGACTGTTGGTTCGGTCGGGGAGGTCCGGCGTACGGTACGCAACGGCGTTTTGGTCGAGGCTTGGTCGTCACTGGTACCGGAGCCGAATGGCGAAACCGTTGCCCATCAACTTGTCTTTTCAAGTGATGCCGCTGATGCGGCCACGCGTGCCTCGTGCGCTCGATTCCTGGCCAATGATCTTTCGGATGATCTCGATCGCCAGTTGCCGCTTCTGCCGGGCAGTGAAATTATCAATGATCTTGATGCATCCACAGTGGGTCATGTCCGTGAGGCCATTGTGAATCTTGCTGGGTTACAGGATTCACCGACTCCAAATTCTCCCGAAGCATTGCAGGCCAGATTCGACTTTGCTTGGCGCGGACTTTGGAATGCAGCCGAGCAAGTTCTTTCGGCAATGCAGATGCACCGTGAGTTGGCAAGTCAGGTGGCGGCCCGACTGGTCGGTTTTGATAAGGCCGTTTGGGATGATGTTCGCGATGACCTAAGGCGTCAACATATTCGTGCCCTTCCAATATTGGATTGGTCGCCAACTCATTTAAATCGTGTGAACACACGACTCCAAAGCCTGCTTTTGCGCATGGATCGATTGAAGTCTCCCAATGGCATCCCTCGTGATTTGATGGTGCAGAAGGAAATCAATGCCCACCGCCGGACGGTGGATCTGTTGCGGCAGAGCGCGGGCGAGCCGTGGTCTGCGGCATCACATGCGGTCCGGCACTTGGATGAACTGGTGGAAGATTTGGCTGCAGCCCGTTGCATGGTGGGTGAGCGGGCCGCACCAGTTGTTCATCCTGAGTGTTTGGCAGAGGCAGTCCGTCAAGCCGAGTACACCAGCGGTCGGTAGTCCCGTGCCAAAAAGGTTGCAAAACAACAAGTGGGGAGGCCGGAAGCCTCCCCACTTGGGTGTTGCGGGTTGTGGTTGAAAATCAACCGTTGCGGCGGCGGCGACCGAGGCCAGCGAGGCCAAGGAGTGCCAGTGCACCAGGTGCAGGGATGGCAACACCACCAACAAAGATGGAGGCGTTGGCATTGCTGGAAGAGACGCTCAAGTCGTCGATCCAGATTTGGTTGTCAGCACCGCCGTCGTAGGCATAGATTCTTGCCTCGATGATCAATGCGGTTTCCCCTTCAGCAACGGTCCAGGTGTGATTGGTGGATTCCCATCCGCCATCACGAGCGACGATGCCGCTGGGGCCTGAAGCACTGCCGTTGTAGCTGGTGAGATCAGAGCCGTCGAAGTAGTGGCCCCAAAGTCGGCCACCTGCGTGGCCCCCATCTAAGTCACCATCAAGACCCAAGAACCAGGCAGACGCATCGACCGTGTCGCCGGCTTCCAGTCCAGTTATGTAAGCGACGAAGACCTGAGGGGTTCTGCCGATGGGATCTTCGATCATCGTGAGGCTGTAGTCGCCGGAATAAGACTCTGCGTCGGTGTACTCGACAGATCCAACATTGCCATAGGTACCGAAGTAACCCAAGACAGATGGGTCTTCCCAAGACGTTGAAGCTCCCACACCGTTTAAGGCGCTTGCGAGGATCATTGATTCAAACATTTGTGAACTCCATAGAGATAGAAAAAGATAGGTCAGGCCAATCTCTCTCTTCTCCAGGATGTCACTCTCAATCCTCGCC
>PAFA01000017.1 GCA_002700845.1 Phycisphaerae bacterium
CCCAATTCACCTTTGCTGAAGGCTCCACTTGGACCTACACCGGCACCAGCGACTACAACGCTGGTGGAGATACCCTGACCAACGTCGGCTTCTCCGTGACCAACGTCCCTGCTCCAGGTGCACTGGCCCTCCTCGGCCTCGCCGGCTTCGGCCGTCGTCGTCGCGGCTGAATCTCATCTGGCCAATTCTGACGGCCGAGTGCCGTCTGGTCTGGCCAACTCATGATTCTTCTTGCAGCCCCCGCTCTTCGGCGGGGGCTGTTCTTTTTGGAATTCGTAAGGGCTTCATTCAGTTCACGACGGCATTACGCTCAGTTTATAAAGGGAGGGTGAAGAATTAGGTAAACACCGTTGATTTGAATCTCGAGGCCACACGAATCTCTTTCTGCTGAATAAATTTCCGCCCAGAAGAGAGGGGCAGCCCTTCCACGGTGGATGGGCACATTCTTCTGGACTTCGGTCCTGGACTTTGAAAGGCCTCTCAAATATGAAAAATGTTGTTCTTTTATCCTCATTGCTTGCGGTTTCGGCGCAAGCAGACTTTTCTGGCGTGACTTACACATCTGAAGATGATGTCATTGCTGGTGCGACGACGTATCGATTCTTTTTGAATTTTGACAGTCCAGGAGATGCACTTCTTGCCGTCTCTGGAAACGATGATTTTTCAGCTTTTCGGATTACATCCGAAACCGGTTTGATCAATAATGAACTGCTGTCAACTCGCTTGGGTGATGTTGAAGATTTCACCGGAACCCTTACTGGCGCTGGCGACAGTTTCTTCGCCGCTTGGGGTGGTGACACTTCTTTTTCTCCAGATTTCGTGGTGTCAGGTAACTCACAGATCCTGTCTACCGGTGCGACTCTTCTCGAGCAGCTTGACAATGGTGGTGTCTTCGACAGCAACCCTGATACGCAACTCACCGGAAGTGCATTTTTCATGCAGCTCTCTGTTGACCAGGGTTCGCAACTCACGGTTGAAGGTACTGTTGATTTCAAGTCTTCCGCTGGATTCTTGCAGTCAGAGGCCATGTCTGTGACTGTCCCGGCACCAGGCGCCCTGGCCTTGCTTGGCCTGGCCAGCCTTGGTCGCCGCCGCCGTGGTTGATCGCCACAGATGATGTGGTGGGCAAGATTCCCACCACAGTGACTCTTGAGCCTATGTGGCTCAAAGCCACAACAGCCGTCTCTCGCATTCTCACCTGATTTGGAATCCTCAGGGCGAGAAGGTGGCAAGTCTACTTTTTCTCGAAAGTGCCAAACCCCTCGTCATTCGACGGGGGGTTTGTTTCTTCCAGCCATGATGCTGAATCAGACCACTCTGTTCGATTGACCTTACTGAGATCCATCCGATGGACGACCGCCCTGAACGAGGAGTTCGTTGGTGGGGACTCGTTCCATGGCCTTCAGCAATTGAGCCACCTGCTGTGGAGGCTTCATGTTGATCAATCTTCGCCGCAAGGCTGTGATGGTTTGGTGGGTCCCTTCAGACAACAACAGGTCTTCTTTCCGGGTGCCCGATCCCGCTAAATCAATGGCGGGAAAGAGGCGTTGCTCGGCGACACTTCGGTCGAGCACCAACTCCATGTTGCCTGTGCCCTTGAACTCCTCGAAAATCACCTGATCACCCCGTCCACCCGTGTCAACGAGACAAGTGGCCAGCATGGTGAGGGATCCCTGTCCTTCTACATTTCGTGCGGTACCAAAGATTCGTTTGGGCCAGTCAAGTGCCAAAGTATCGATGCCACCGGACATCGTTCGTCCGCCGGTTGCGTACCGTCGGTCGTTGTTGAATGCTCGTCCAAGTCGTGTCAGAGAGTCCACAAGAAAGAGCACATCTTCTCCCGCTTCCAGCAGGCGGCGAGCCCGTGCGTACGCGAACAAAGCAAGATCAGTGTGAGTCTCGAGGTCCATGTCGTTGGAGCTGGCCAGGACTTCTCCGGGAACATGACGGGTGAATTCGGTGACTTCTTCCGGACGCTCGTCGATGAGAACCGCAATGATTCTGACCTTGGGGTGATTGACGGAAACACTCGTGGCAATATCACGAAGTAATGTTGTTTTTCCGGCCTTCGGCGGGGAGACGATGAGACCACGTGTGCCGAATCCAATTGGGCAGAAAAGATCAATCATGCGCGATGAGACTGGACCGCCTTCGTGCTCTAAGGTCATGCGAGGGGCTGGGTCGATGGCCACCAATTCCTCAAAGGCGGTTCGGCTCTGATGCACTTCAGGCTCTAGATTTTCTACGCGCATGATCTTTGTGACTTCTCGACGCTCACGCTTACCACGTCGAGTTCGGATCGTCCGATGCTGAACCTCTGCTTCTACCAAGTGCCCGTGGCGAAGACGCATTTCGTCGACCATTGGTGCTGGAATACGGGGGGGGTGCTCATCTTTGACGGGAAGACCAGAAGACAAACTCAATAGGGAAAAAGTGCCGTCCCTTGCTTCAGAGGCCATCCCTGTAATGAAAGAGGGTTCCGGTCGTGATGTGGTGGTGTTGGGTTCAGGATCGCTCATGGTCGGTTCAGAGGTCATGGTTGAGGGTGCTCAAGAAGAGCAGTGGCCAATGAGGCGGCCAAAGTTGCGTTGTGGCGCAGAAGTGCGAGATTGGTCTGCAAGGCCTTTCCAGTGCTGGCTTCATCTAAAGCGCTCAGCAATGCTGGGGTTGCGTCCGGACCAGTTGCACTCACGGATTCGACTGTTTTTCTGGTGACCGCTTCAAGCATGTCTAAATCGAGAGCCCATTTTTCTGGTGGATCTTGGGTGAGGAGTATTCCGGCGGAGCTAAGTTTCCATTGGCTGTGAGCGATCTGGACGGTTTCACCAATCGTGCAATTGCGAACCGGCAACGTTCCATCTCCTGGTGCGTGGAATCTTGGAAAGAAAGAGCACCCACTTCCTAGAACCGGAATCCCAAGCGTTTCAAGTGCTTCGAAGGTCGCGACAGCATCAAGCACAATTTTGGCTCCGGCGCACACGCAGAACATTGGTGTACGACTCAGCACCGTCAGGTCGGCGGAAATATCCGGTCGAATCGACCAGCCTCGGTGCACACCGCCAATGCCGCCGGTGGCCAAAACTTTAAGTTCAGGATGGCCGTGGTGGAGCAGCGTCAACGCGCCGCCAACGGTGGTTCCTCCTGTCGCATTTGTTGCCACCATGGTGGACAGTCGGTGTGGGGCGGCCTTGGTGCTTGACGGGTGTTCAGCCAAGTCTTGTCGCTCTTTTTCAGACAGTCCCACCACCAGTTCGCCATGAAGAACGGCGGTCGTCGCTGGAACAGCACCTGCCGCCCGAACAGATTCTTCCATCACCTCGGCGAGGGCGAGATGGATGGGGAGATTGGTTTTTGTATCAAAAGGAGTCCCGAGTGATCGTAAAAGGTCAGGACGAGGAATCTTGGGAAGGCCGTGAGTGATGACCGCAGACTCCAGTCCCACCACCGGTCGTCTTTCGGCCAGTGCGGTGAGAACCTCAGGATGCACACGAATGGTGGTCATCGTCGTCGTGTACGAATCCGCCCACCCATGCGTCGACCGGGCATGGTTTTGGGGACAATGCCGCCCGGGAAAGCGTTCTTGTCGGCAGCCTTTGAATCGTCGGGAAGTTCAAGACTTCGGGTACGTTTGTTCTTTTCCGCATCCTTAAGACGTTGTGCTTCTTCCTCTTTCCGACGTTTGACTGATTCTGGAACTGGTCCGGGCTTGAAGTCATCAGGTTTAGATGAGGGGATGTGGACATTGGTGAGTTGTTCCACCTGCATCAAAAGATGACCTTCATCGGGACAAATGAATGTCCATGCATTGCCTTCGCGTCCAGCTCGAGCCGTTCGGCCAATTCGGTGGACGTAGTCATCAGGATTGTCAGGAATGTCATAATTCACGACGTGGGTGATGCCGTCAACATCAATCCCGCGAGCGGCAAGATCAGAAGCGATGAGAAGTTTAACTTTCCCCGTCTTGAAATCCTCAAGAGCGCGGACCCGGCGAGATTGCCGAATGTCACCATGCATCACTTCACTCTTGATGCCTCGAGATTCAAGATGCTTCGCAGTTCGGTCTACCGCCCTTTTTGTTCGGCAGAAAACAATCGTGACTTCGGGATCGTGCTTGTTAATCAAATGGGCGAGCAATCGGCTCTTGTCCCAGGGGTTCACTTCCCAAGCCTGCTGATCCACTCGGGCCACAGTGAGACTCTTGCCTTCATGGGTCAGTCGTTCTGGGTTGTTCAAGTATTTTCGAGCGAGTCGGTCAATCTCTTCGGAGATGGTTGCTGAAACAAGAATCGTCTGATGCTCTTGAGTCATTGCCCCAAGAATTTTACGAATGTCATCCCGGAAGCCAATATCAAGCATCCGATCGACTTCATCAAGCACCGCCATTTGCACGTTGTCGTAAGGAAGTTCACCACGTTGGTGGAAGTCCATGACGCGGCCCGGGGTTCCCACAATGATGTGAGGTCTCTTCTTGAGTTTGTCCGCTTGGACGTTCATCCGCTGCCCGCCATAGACCGGCATGATTTTGACTGGAAGATCTCCCGCCAAGGCTTGCAAGTCTTTTGCAATTTGGATCGCCAGTTCTCGGGTCGGGCAGAGGACCAGTCCGGAAAACGGCGTCGGGTTTTCAGAAAGACGATGGAGCATCGGAAGACCGAAGGCCGCTGTCTTCCCGGTACCGGTGCGAGATTGTCCAAGGACATCTCGTCCCGAGACGGCAAGCGGTACAAGCTCCGACTGGATGTGTGTTGGATGGACGAAGCCGAGCTTTCCAATGGCTGTCAGTATCTCCTTGCGGAGTCCAAGAGCCTCAAAGCCTGATTCCGTCCGAAAAATTTCGGCATCAGTATCAATGTGCATGGGATGGGGGAGGTCGATTTAACCTCTGCGTGAATGGTACGATCGATCTGAAGTTTCTGCCCTGATATGGATGCCTCATTTCTTGAAGTGGATATCGCGGCCATCCGCCGCAATTACCAGCGTTTGCGGGACTTGGTTGGTCCACAGACGCAGATTTGTCCAGTGATCAAAGGGAACGCCTATGGCATGGGGGCCACTGAAGTGGGGCGTGTCCTCCAGCAGGCTGGGGCTTCGATGTTGGCGGTATACGACGCCAATGAGGCACTTGAGGTCTTGCAGGCGGGAATTCGATGTCCAATTCTTGTCCTTGGACCAGACCCCATCCATGTTCGAGGTTCGGCCTTACGAGGGTACTGCAACGAAGGTCGAGTTCATTTTACGGTCCATGGTCTTGACCACTGGACCCGGATCCAAGGGGCTTTGACTCCCGATGTCACGCCAATCCCCTTACATCTCGAAATGGATACGGGGCTGCGTCGGGGCGGAACGCCCTTGCACGAAGTCGAAAGTTTGGTGCGAGCCATTCAAGCCGATCCAAGGGTTCGCTTGGCCGGGGTGTCGACACATTTTGTCAGTTCCGATCGAGATGCGGCATTGACCGAAGCTCAGTACAACATGGTGCGTGGTGAAGTTCGTCGACTTCGAGACCTTCTTCCCAAAGATGTTTTGGTGCACGTTGCGAACTCGTGTGCAACCTTGGGCAACCGAACTTCTCATGCAGATATGGTTCGGGTCGGGCAAGCTTGGGCTGGTTTCGGGGTGGAATTCCTAAGCGATGGTCGCCGTTTGGCATTGGCTTCGGAGCTGGAACCATGTTTGCGTTGGAGTACCACGCTTCGGTTGTGCAAGCGAGTGGCTCGCGGGGAACGCGTCGGATACCACGGCGAGTGGACTGCGGTGGAAGATTCAGTCCTGGGACTTGTTCCGGTCGGGTATGCGGCAGGGTGGTCGCCATTTTTGTCGGGTCGTGATGGCCATCCATCACCGCAGGTTCGATTGATCACCGCCCAAGGTGAAGCGTGGGTTCCGGTCGCTGGTGCGGTCAATATGGATCAGACGGTTTTGGACTTGGCTCCTGCTTTGGCCGCGGGACTTTCGCCAAGTGTTGGCGACCGGGTGGAACTTATTACCCCCGATCGTCAAGCCCCTAACCACCTGGTCCGTTTGGCAATGCATGCCGGGCTACGACCTTATGCCATTGCTTGTGGGATCCACCCTTCAGTCCACCGGGCTTATGTAGACGGACATGCGGAAATCGAAACAGCCTTCCCCATCCGAGAGGGTGTCCGCTGACTTCGGGATTCAAGACCGACGTCTTGGCGCGGCTTTCCCGTGAACTGGGTTTGGCTTCGGCTCGAATTCGCACCCATGCTTTGTCTGATCTCCGAACGATGATTGAAGACTATGCGGGTTCGGATGTTCCCTTCTTGCGGCTGGGCCCCATCCGGGAACAACTTCACATTGGACCGTCTGAGGATGCACTTCTGGCCCGCGATGCCGTGGTTGCAGATTTGACCCGAATCTTGGAGCAGTTGTCCCGTCTGGCCCCAATACCCATGGATCGAGACGAGTGCTTTACCCAACAGCAATTGGCCGACCGCGCCGGTGTCCATGTTCGAACCGTCCGACGTTGGAGGGACCGGGGACTCATTTTCGAATGGTCTCGAATCGAAGAACGCTGGGCTCTTCTGGTTACTCGTGATTCGGCTGAAAGATTTATTGCGGCACGTCCCGACGCCGGTTCACGGGGATTTCGGCATGCGTCAGAGGTGCGGCAGGTAAGTGTGCAAGATCCACAGAATGCTCAACACATCCCCCGTGAGACGCTGCGTCGGTGGCGGTCAGGTGGACGCACTCGGAATCGAACGCGTGAGGACAAGGCTGCTGGCCTGGCTTGGCGTTGGGGGATCATCCCGCATCGCTGGAATGCGCACACCAACATCTCGGATGACACGCGACGCAGACGTGTGCAGCGTGATCGTCTCCGCCGATTGCAGGAAGCAAATACGCTATGGCCGGCTCAAGCTGCACCACGTGTTGCGGGGGCTCCGGATGCGATCCATAATTTCGTCGCCAAGCGTTGGGCCGCGCATCAGCTGATCGATGGCTTGTCATCCAGAATCTCATACGAATTGATTACCGATGCTGAGGATGCTTTGCGGCTCGCAGGGTGGTGGTTTGAGCGTTGCTTTGGAGATGATGTGCAGAAAAATTACGCCTTGGCAGCCCTGTTGGAATCCATCCTTGCAGGCGACGCGATCCGATATCGCGGACGACTCAGGATCGAGGAGGAGCGTATCCAGCATGGTGTCCTCCGCACCTGGCGTTTGGTGGATCAATTTCGTCCTTATTTGCCCGGGTGGGGAGTCAGACATGATCATTTGTCACCGGAGTTGTCTGCTCTTGCAATACGGTGGCTTGGTTCGAGGGATGAACCACCGGTGGCTTGGTCTTCTTTGCATCCAGCACGTGGACGTCGCGGTCAGTCTGAGGACCAGCGTCTCATCTTGCGAGCGTCCGGCCCCTTGCGTTCCTGATCTCTCGCTGAACCCATGAGCCAAAAAAAGCCGGCGGCCTCGAGGCCGCCGGCGTGAAATTTTTGGCGACCGTTCGCTTTACCGCTTGGAGAACTGGAAGCCGCGGCGAGCGCCAGCTTGACCATACTTCTTACGTTCAACGCGACGTGCGTCACGGCTGAGGAAGCCATGCTCACGGAGCACGCTTTCCACTGAGGGGTCGTAGCCCAGCAATGCCCGGGCAAGTCCCATTACTACAGCGCCGGCTTGGCCAGTGGTTCCGCCACCATTGAGGTTGGCTTTCACGCTGACTTGTCCAAGCATGTTGGTGGCTTCAAGCACTGCGATCACGCTGTTGCGGTCACGTGGGGTGCAGAAGTATTCCTCGAGTGGCTTGCCATTGCAAAGAACGCCTTCGCTTCCAGGCTGTACGCGAACGCGTGCAACGGAAGCCTTCCGCCGTCCGGTACCCCACCACCACCCGTGAACGGGAGCTGCGGGTTCTCGGGGGGTGAAAGTGTCTTCACTTGTTTCCGCAGGGGCATCACCAAGGGTGATGGTGCCGGTTGCAGATTCGGTCGAGCTCATGGTCTCGGTGGTTTCGGGTTCTGGCGTGGTTTCTTCAGTCATTCGGAATGTCTTTCAATGGGCTTAGAGGGCAGCTGGCTGCTGGGCTTGGTGAGGATGCTCAGCGTCTTCATAAACCTTCAGATTCGACAGCATGACGCGGCCGAGACGGGTTTTGGGAAGCATGCGTCGAACCGCCTCTTCAACAAGTTTGATGGGTCGATGCTCTTGCATCCATCCGTAAGGAATGTGCTTGAGTCCACCGGGATGGCCGGAATACGTCTTCCGCATCTTTTGTTCAGACTTGCGTCCGGTCAGTGCCACTTGTCCGGCGTTCAACACGATCACGTAATCGCCGCTCATGGCGTGTGGTGTCCAGTCGGGGGAGTGCTTGCCTTGGAGTACCGTCGCGATACGAGCCGCCAAGCGGCCGAGTGGGACGTTGGCAGCATCAACCACCACCCATTTGGGTTCGTGTGCGCCAGCCTTGAGGAATGTCGTTTGACGGGGCATAGGGGTCTCCTCCCGTTGGTTTGCGGGAATCCAATATTGTAGCCGGAACCCGGGTGGTGTCAACGGGGGACGTGATCAGCGAATCGCCAAGGTGGGGCGATCCTCTCCACGTTCGGCCATTCGAATCCGGTGGTCAAAGGCGTCCCCTAGAGTCCGGAGAGCTTCTCCGAGACCGTCAAGATCATGGCAAAAGCTGGGTTCTCCGGCATCACCACGGGCTGCCAACTCGGGGTGAATCGGGAGTCGGCCCAAAAATGGAAGGCTCATTCCCGCGGCCATGTCCTCGGCACCGCCTCGTCCAAAGAGGTCAATGGTGCTGCCGTCAGGGGCAGTGAACCCGGCCATATTCTCCACCACTCCGAGAATCGAGACCCCCAGTTGCTGAAACATTCTGATGGCCCGCCGGGCATCGTCCTGGGCCACTTTTTGTGGTGTACAGACCACTACGGCTCCCGTAAGGGGGAGAAGTTGCGCCAAGGTCAACGGGACGTCACCAGTTCCTGGTGGAAGGTCCACGATCAAGTGGTCAAGTTCTCCCCAGTCGCTTTGGAGCGCAAGCTGACGAAAAGCACCGTGAGCCATGGGGCCCCGCCAGACCAAGGCTTTTTCTGGTTCGACCAGTCGACCGATCGAAACAATTTTGAGCCCATGCTTCTCAAAAGGAATAATGGTGTTGCCATCAATCTTTGGGGGGATCTCGTCGAGACCAAGCATCGTGGGCAAAGAAGGCCCGTAAATGTCGCCATCTAAGATTCCGACCTTGCGTCCCATTCTGGCGAGTGCGAGCGCCAAGTGCACGGAAACGGTGCTCTTGCCAACGCCACCCTTGCCTGCTCCGACGGCAATAACGGAGCGGACCAGTGGAAGTGGATTGGGAGTTGCCGTGGCGCTGAGAAACTCAATTTCTATCTCGGGGATTCGCCGCAAGCCTTGTTCGGCGGCGAGTTTTCGGACCGCAGCCGAAATACCGGATCGCAGAGTGCCACGGACCGCTTCGTCCGTGGATTGAACATCCAGTTCGATTCGGATGAGCTCCTGATCGAGGGTGATTTCACGGAGCACGCCCAAGCTGACCAAATCGCGTCCGGATTCAGGATCTTGAACAGTGGAGAGAGCTTGACGAAGGTTGCTTTGGTCAATCATGGATCATCGTGGGGGTTGACCATACGGTAGTCCACGCCACTCCTTCCAGGGCTTGAGGGTTCGATGATCCCGCATTTTTGACCGACCAAAGAGACGTGAGACGACTTGCAACGCAATGAAGGCCCCAATAACACCGAAGATGGCGTTTGAGGCAAAATTCCCCAAATCCCCCCGGGGCATCCCGATGACGTGTCCTAGACCAGCCGTGCAAACCGCCACCATGCAGGCATCATTGGGATAGCGCTGGATCAGCCGGTCAAGGGTCCCCATGTAGATTCCAAGCAGCCATGGGTACAAGAACAAGGCTACCCATGGGAAATCGTTCCAAACATGACCAATAATTCCGGGTCCAATAGTGAACGAGTCGGCGTACCCATAGATCCCGGCATCAGAGACGATGGTGTGCCCAAGACCATCAGTTTTTCCGGGGTAATACTTTCGAGGGATGGGCTTCTCGACCATGTACCGCAGCGAATGCAAGAAGTCATACGGGTGAGTGTCTCCCATATGTTCGATCAGCCACATCGAGTTTGAGGCGGCCATTTGTCCGCTGAGAAGATCCCGTCCCGATTCAGCAAATTCTCCGGGAGAAACCGAAACAAATGCTTGGAGGTATTCGGCTCCGGTGCGTTCTCGTCGATCCTCACCACGGGTTGCGGTAAAGAGCACCATCGGCACAAAGGCCAGAGCTGAGACGACGGCAACACGAACAATGAGGCCGGCGGTGTCGGAGAATCGAAATCGTGCCCAGTACGCCGCGAAGGCAACCGAGATCAGAAGCCCAAGCACTTCACGTCGTCCAAATGCGCCCGCGAGAAGCAAAATACTGCAAACGAGCAACAGCCCCAGAAAGTTCAAGCCAAAGACAGGGTTGAGTGGTTGACGCATCCACGCCCACGCTCCGATGCCTACCGCAGCGTTGAACATGCCTGCAGCAATAATTGATGTCACGATGCCAACAAACGGGATAACGGCCAGGGGGAAGCGGCATAAAAACCCTACGCCCACGACGGCCCATGCGGTTGCGATGAGTCCCATATTGGAAACCATTCGTTCTCGAAAACCGAAGCGTGAAATCTTGTCGGCGATACGACTTCTTCTCCAATGCCTCAGAAAGAGAAAGAGGAACGTGCAGGAGAGGACAAACATGAGAAATCCGGTTGATCCGGCAGAGTCAAGCCGCATCAGGCCGTAATCGCCGAGCAGCAAACTGGTCGTGGCTGAAGCGCTGACGAAGTTCAAAAAGCCCAAAAGGAACATGTTGCGAACCGAGAGCAATTCAACATCTTTGCGAATGGCGTCAACCACCATTCGGCGGATGATCCAGAGGCACTGGCCAAGAAACAGCAAGCCAACCAGAAAAGCCATTTTTGTTTATCGGGATGGAGGGAACGGTGGCTTGAGCCATGAAGAATCAGCCCCAAATTTACCGTCAGTCAACTCAGCCAAGAGTGTGGCATCAGCCTTCAGTCGTTCTTCGCATTTGTCCCATGCGGTGGCGGTCCAAACGGCCGATGCAGGGGCGGCTTTTGGAAGAAGAAGTCGCCGGGCGTAGTCTCGGAGACCTCGTCCCATCAGTGGGCGGATCCTGCGCCGGTAGAAGGGGGAGGTGATGATCGGGGCGAGTGGTCCACGCGCCACCGGCTTGCTCGTGCTGCTGTTCCATTTGGCGTCAGATTCGACCAAATGCCCGCAGTGGGGAATTCCAAGGTGGTCGCAGGTGAGATTTGTGCTGGACACTCGGTGCTGTTCGTGATGTTCAAGGGACAGGATCAGGAAATTTTCTTCTGAGAACACAGACCGCCAAGCCTGAAGTTGCTGTCCGTAGCAGGTGTAGTCAATCACTTCTGGAAAGTCAGCGAGCACATCTTCGAGCGGAGCGGGCTTGGCATCTGGTCGAGACTGGAGGTGGCGGTAGTGGCTCTCAATGCGTGCGACGGGACTCCGCAAAATGTAAATCAACTTTAGATCATCGCTCAGGATGGCTTTGGCCCGTTTGGGAACACCAGAGTGCGTTGGGAGCTTCGTGTAACCGGTACTCGCGTCTCCAAGGAGTTGATCTGGGTGGGCATTTCGGTAGAGGTCGGCATATTCAGCCTGACCGGATTCAGTTAATACCGCCTCATGCAGCAGATTGTGGGGTTCTTTGTGGGCTGGAAATGACACCGCAGGGGAGGTGTCAAGATCGCGGAAAAGCGTGGTGGAACCACACTTCATTCCGCCGATGATGAGGAAGTCGGGAAGCCGGCTTGAAGAGGAACCTGCACTCATGATCCGTATTGTGTCGAATCTTGCACGACTGGGGGTTGGCTTCTTGGCTGGGTTGCTTTTGATCCGTCTTCTTGGAGGACGAATCGGCCTCGATCTGGTGGCTCTTTGGTTGCTGGTTGGCTCCCAGGTGGGAATTGCGGGCATTTTCCTCACCCTGACCGAGCGTTCACTGGTGCGAGAATTGGGTCGAGCATGGCACGCAGGGCCAGCGGTATTCCGTCCGGTTTTTTCGACGTCGCTTCTCTTGGCTGGGGCCCTAGCCCTCGTTGCAGGATTTGTGTTCGCACTGCTTTGGTACGGCATTGATGTTCTGGATTTGCCAGAGGGCACCACCGGTTTGGCTCGAAAGATCGTCCTGGCGGAGGCGACAATGGCGATTGTCGGTATCTGTGGTTCCCCTTATCAAGCCCTCTTTGGCGTCCGCGAGCGATTTGTGTTGCAAAACTTGGTTTTGCTTGCCCGACGAACCGTGAGTTTGGTGGCGATCGTGTTCGTCTCAGTGGACGGTACGGCAGAGACTCAGTTGGCTGAATTTGTGACCTTGAACGCGTGGCTTAATGTTGGCGTGGTGATCTTCGCGGTGTTGGCTCAATCAGCACTTGAGCCTTTGGCTCGCCCCGTCTTCTCAAAGGCATCACGTCGTGCACTCCAGGAAATTATGTCGACCTTCGGCTGGAATTCAGTCGTGGTGTTGTTCCTGAATCTCAACGTTCGAGTCGTCGCTTTGTTGGTCAATTTGCTGCTTGGTATGGCGAGCACAGTCCCTTATCAATTTGCCATTCGACTCTCGGCATACGCTCGAATGATTGCCGAAGGGACCGCATCCGGAGTCGACGCGGTCACCGTGCGTATTCAGAAGGACACTCCGGAGCGAATTTCAGCATGGCTTCGAAAGGTGACTGAAATCCAGGCCATTGCGACACTTCCGATTGGGGTCTTGATTTTCCTTGCCGCTCCAACATTGTTGCAGGCTTGGCTTGGCCCAGTGTTCGAAGACTCACCGGGGCTGCTTGAGACCACTTCATTTGTGACCCGCTTGATCGTGATCCAGATGATCATTCGAGCCGTTGCGGACGGATGGATACGTGTCTTTTATGGTCTGGGGCTCGTGGCCCGCTACGCCAAAGTGGTGGCGTTGGTGGGTATTCTCCAGCCGATCGCTATCGTCCTTTTGACTGGTGTTTTTGGACCATTGCTCGCCCTGCCTGCCTTGGTCCTTGTGGTCGCGACCGCGTTCACTCAGTTGGTGGTCATTCCGATACGTTTGGAGCGAGTGCGACCCGGTTTCCTGGCTGATATTCGTGCGGCCGTCAAGTGGCCACTGTTGGCCACAGCACTCGCAGCACCGCTGCTTATCCCGCTCTGGGAACCAGCTGGTCCCAAATGGCTATTTGGTTGTGGAAGCGCATACGTCTTGTTGCTGGTTGTTGTCTTGGGTCGACGAGTAAAAGCCCTTAGGGGGCCGTTGGCTGTCGAGGTCAAAAGCCGTTTGGGTGTCAACTGACCGTTGAATCTTCGATGTTCTTCCACCAGTCGGAGTCGGCCTCATATCCCAAGGCAATCAGAGCGTCCCCAGCGAGGCTATGAAATATCTTTCCAGTATCGCGGGTGAAATGGTTCACCCAATCGCCTGCGATCCCCTTACGGATGAAGGAAGAGCGATCCTCTTCACCAGAATTTCGCCCACCAGTTTGCCGACGCATGTCGTATTTCTCAGTGGTCTGTGACACCAGCCATGGGTCTGGGATTTCGCCAGTCATTTCCTGAATGACACGCGTCATGGTGCCGGGTGCATCATTCAAAAGTTGTTCGTACGACAAATAGACGACGCCATCTCGACCACGTCCGCCATCATGCCAGCCCATCACATGGTCGCGCCAGTTGCGACGACTGTCTCGGGGACTTGAGAATTCATCCTTGAGAAAGAGGGGCATATTTCGATGGGTGTCATCAGGGTTCCACCCCTTCCCAAAAAGGATCTCATAGCGTTTGCCAAATCGCCGTTCGGCCACAGGGTTGTTGGCTTTGAGTTCACGGACTCGGTGGAAGTACAGGGAAACCATGACGTCCCGACCGTCTCGGTGGAGATAGAAGGCAGGGGTCAGCCCCGGGGCCCAATGCCAGTGGTTGTGCAGGATGCATGGGCATCCGGTGGGAAATGCGTTGTGTTCGGGGTACGGCAGTTGCATGATTTCTGCCGCCATTTTGCCGAACCAGGTGCCGCCCGCTTTGGGGTATTCGCTGTCCAGGATGTAGCCAAGGCTTTTCCCGAACTTTGGAGCCAGAAACCGGTTGGCTCTGGAGGACAACTTGCGCATCGCAGCAAGGATCAGGCCGTTGTTTGGTGCGCCAGTCAATGCATAGACCCGTGGTGGTTCATGTAATGATCAAGAAGCCGTCGTGTGGCCGCCTGAGCGTCGAGTGTTTCAAGGGCCCATCTTCGTCCTGATGCACCCATTTGGTTGGATTCCTCAGGCGAGGCAATCCGCTGTCGTATTGCTTGGCAGAAAGAGTCCACGGTTGGTTCCAAGATGACACCACCACCTGATGCTTGCATTTCAGGCCAGGTGTCGGCCCCCTTGGTCGTAAGCACTGGAACTCCTGCGGCCAGTGCTTCGAACAAGACGTAGCCAAAGTTCTCTTGGCTAGTAGGCAGTGCAAAACAAGTTGCGTGAGCGTACATCGCAACCTTGGTCTCTCCGCGGACAAAACCTGGGAAGCGGACAGTGGTTCCACGCGCTTGCTTCTTCAGTGATTCGACATAGGTCGGGTCGCCATCTCCAGCGAGAACGATTGTTGCTTCGTTCTTGAGTTCTCTGGCCACCTCGATCAGAAGGTCAGGTCTTTTTTTCTCGTGGAGCCGGGACAAGAAGAGCACGATTGGCCGGGGTTCGGCGTAGGCCGCCTCGGCCGAAGCCGCAATTGCCTTGGGGGGGAGTTCTTGGAACGGGGCAAGATCCATCGGGAGGGGGCACACAAAGCTTCGCATTGCAGGCGCCCACGTTCTTGATTGCTGTTCCTCGGCCGTGGCCGTGAGGTGCACTCCAGACGCGCGTTCAAGCCACTTCCGGCCTCCGAAACGCAGGAACATCTTCTTTTTGAGGCTCTTTTGTGCCATACACCAGTCGTCCAGCATTCCGTGGGGGCTGATGAAATATGGACGCTCTGCTCGAATGGCGAGATCCGCCCACTGCAGATTTGCCAACGACCACATGCCATGAAGATGGACGGCATCCACGTGCTCGCACATTGACGCGGCGGCCCGGAGCCCTGGGCCAAGTCGCCCAAGAATTCCCGGTCCTGGAATAACCTTGATTTTCCCCGGGAAGTTGTTGGGGATGTCGGTCGCATCATGCGTCACGAGTGTGACGTCAGCGCCGGCGTGGGCTTGTTCGGAAGCAATATCGAGCACCGCTCGAACCACACCGCCGAGTTCGAGCCGGATGGCTGGTTCGTAGTGAAGAACCCGCATTAACCTTCGATCAACTTGCGTTCCTCAAGCAGCTTCAGGACTTGCCGTGCTGCATCCTCAGTTGAGGTGACGCAGGTGTTAATGCAAAGATCTGGCGCTTGGGGGGGTTCGTATGGCTGGGTCACTCCTGGAATTGCCGCGTGCTCACC
>PAFA01000018.1 GCA_002700845.1 Phycisphaerae bacterium
ATGAGGCCGTCCGTGGCCCAGGCCGCAAGTACGAAATACCAGATGCCCAGTACTGCCACTGCACCGAGCACTTCAAGCAGCGTGAAGCCTTGTCCATTCCTGCGACTGCTGCGGATGAGGTCCTTCTTTGCGAGCACGATTTCAGTCTTCCTCCGTGCGGTACACGCGCGCATGATCGAGAAGGGGTTGAACCTCGACGGTTACGCTATTGCCCCATTCGTCCTCGAGGAAAATCTCTGCATAGTCGGTGCTTCCATCGATTTGGAAGACGAGTTGGACCTCTCCCTCTGTGATCCACCCGTTCTGTGTATTGATCCCTTCAAAAAATGTGTTGTCATCCAGCCAACTGTCCGTTCCGAATTTCATGGGAACAGGAAAATATTCCAGCTCTTCTGTCTGAGGGGCCGAGAGAGAGATCGGTTCCGGGATGTCCTGGAAAGGCGCTTCGACCATGCCTGTTTCGTCTTCCTCTTCTCCAGGAATCGCAAACGCTCTGGACTCGTCGACCCACCAGTCGACCCGGAAGGCGCCTTCTTCCACTTCGAGCCAGACCCGGTGTGGGGCGCTGGTTACAATGGCTCGTTCTCGAGCCAGGTCGATCCGAGCCGCCAGGTCCTTGCCCTGCCGCTCCAGCTGAGAGGCCTGGGTGGAGCTCAGGTTCGGCAGAAGGACACCCAGCATCAGGCCGATGATGGCAACAACGGCCATCATCTCGATCAGTGTGAAGCCGCGGCTCGCAGCACGGGCCTGGAAGAACAAAGGCTAGGCTCCCTCTTGGGTCTCAATCTCCCAGTTCCCCAGATCCCGGTCTGTTCCTTCGCCGCCCGGAGAGAGGTCTGCTCCGTGGGTCCACAAGTCGAATGAGTGGCTGTTGCGTGAGCCCGGATACTCGTAGAAGAAAGGTTCACTCCAGGGGTCGAGAAGCGCATCAGATTTCTTGAGATAGCCGCCGGGCGGGTAGTTCCGGGGCTCGGGCTCGCCAGTGGGCTTCCTGACCAGCGACTCGAGTCCTTGATCTGTTGTGGGATAGCGTCCGTTATCCATTCGGTAGAACTCGAGGGCACTTTCAAGTTGGCTGATCTGGGCTTTGGCTGTGGCCAGGCGGGCTTTGTCGATCTGGCCGCTGATGCTGACTCCGATAATGCCCATCAAGAGGCCCATGATGAGGACGACGGCCATGATCTCGATCAAGGTGAAGCCTTGAGTCAGGTGCTCGTTGGTTTGCCTCTGGCGGCGGTGCGCTTGGGTTTTTTTCATCGTGTTTGCCCTTTTCTGTGAAGTCTGTTGCTCCGAAGCCCTCGCTTGGCTTCGTGTTACCCGAGTGACTGGGTGACCGACATCAGCGGCATGAGTGTAGCCATGATGATGAAGAGCACGATGGCCACCATGATCAGGATCAGTAGCGGTTCCATCAATGAAGTGAGTTTTGTAATGGTGGTCTCGACCTGCTCGTCGTAGGTTTCCGCCACCTTGACCAGCATCGCCTCGAGGTCACCGGCTCGCTCTCCCACGTCGACCATGGTCAGCACCATCGGGGGGAATTGTCCGCTTGCCCTGAGCGGTTGTGCCAGTGATGCGCCTTCGAGGACGCTCGTGCGGGCATTTTCGACCGCCTCTTCGATCACAGCATTGCGCGCGACATGACGAGAGATGTCTAGAGCCTGGATGATGCTGACGCCGCCAGAGAGCAGGGAAGAAAAAGTTCTCGAGAAGCGGGCGATGGCAATCGTGCGAGCCACTCGGCCGATTACGGGCAGTCGCAGGGTGAGTCGATCCACCGTCATTCGCCCGTTCTCGGTCTTCTTGTACGCTCGGAAGGCGACGATCAGCCCGATCAAGGCTGCGAGAATCAGCCACCACCATTTCGAAACGAAGTCCGATCCGGAGATGATGACGCGAGTGAAAAACGGAAGTTCGCCACCGAGTGAGAGGAGGAGTCCGTTGATCTGTGGGAGTACGACGGTGACCAACAGCGCCACCACAAGGAGTGTGAATGCGAGCATCGAGGCAGGGTATACGAGGATGGAAGTGACCTTGCCTGAAAGTCGGACCTGATCCTCGAGGTAATCGGCCATGCGTGCAAGGACGGTATCCAGGGCACCGCTCGCTTCGCCTGCTCGAACCATGCTGATATAGAGTGTGTCGAATTTCTCGGTGGCCGTGAGTGCCTCGGCTAGAGAGGACCCTTCATTCACACGGTCCCTGACCTGCACGATCACCGCTTTGAGGGTCTTGTGCTCGATCTGCTCAACAAGGGCACCCAGGGACTCGACCAGCGGAATCCCCGAAGAGATGAGTGTGGCCAGTTGTCGTGTGGCAATGGCTCTCTCGGTGGCGGGGATACGCGCGGGCAGTTCGAAGTTGAAGCTCTTTCGGCTCGGCGCATCCCCGTTGGCTCCGGGCTGAGCGTTGGTTTCCGAGAGGTCGGTCAGGATGACGCCGTCGGTCCGTACGCGGGACCGAGCGGCTCGAATGTTTTCGGCGCTTACGGTTCCTTTGACGGTTTTTCCGGCGTTGGAAACGCCTTTGTAAGCATAAATAGGCACGTAATGCTTTCCGTAGAGCTTTGTGATCTTGCTGGTTGAGGATGATGTCGGGTTCTGATTCGGGTCCGATTCCAGCGGACGATGATCCAGTCCGGCAGGAGTTTAAGTGCTGCCGGGTATTCCGTGTTTAACCAAAGAGCAGGTGTTCGAGCCACTCTTCCGCGTGACTAGATCTGCTCCACCGTTCCTTCTTCTTCCGTGGCACGCATCAATTCGGCCAACGAAGTAATGCCTTTCAGGACTTTTCGTGCGCCATCGGCTCTGAGTGTGCCCATGCCTTGTTGGACCGCTTGTTTCTTGATGCTCTTCGCGTCGATGTTCTGCGAAACCATGCCCCGGATGGAGTCGTCGACCACCATCAACTCGAAGATACCCATTCTTCCGCGGTAACCGGTGTGCACGCATGCGTTGCAGGCCTTGGCCCGATAAAGGGTTACCGGTTGCGCCGACGGCTGGATTCCGAGTTCGATCAACTCGTCCTCCGTGGCGGTATAGGCTTCTCTGCATTCGACACACAGGATTCGGACGAGACGCTGGGCAAGAACCGCCACCAGGGAGGAGCCGACGAGGAAGGGCTCAACGCCCTGATCCACCAGGCGGGTGATCGCACTGGCAGCGTCATTTGTGTGAAGGGTCGAGAGGACGAGATGGCCGGTCAGGGAAGCCTGTATAGCGATGTCTGCCGTTTCCTTGTCGCGGATCTCACCCACGAGGACAACGTTTGGATCCTGCCTGAGGATCGCCCTCAGTCCTGTAGCGAAGGTCAGGTTGACCTTGGGGTTGACCTCGATCTGTCCAATGCCTTCCTGCGTGATTTCTACGGGTTCTTCGATGGTGATGATGTTCTTCTCGGAATCATTGATCTCAGCCAGGCAGGCGTGAAGGGTGGTCGTCTTGCCGCTGCCCGTAGGACCTGTCACGAGGAAGATGCCATTGGGTCTGCGGATGATTCGACCCAAGATGCGGATCATCTCTTCGCCGAATCCGATCTTGGCCAGGTCGAGGAGCGCTTGTGTATCCGGAAGAAGTCGGAGGACCAGTCGCTCGCCGAATGCGACAGGTAGAGTAGAGAGTCGAACGTCGTAGTCCCGGCCCGCAATCTTCAGTCGGATTCGGCCGTCCTGGGGGAGTCGCTTCTCGGCAATATCAAGTCCACCCATGATCTTGATTCGAGAGGCGATGCTGGCCTGGAGGCTTCTGGGTAGAGGCTTCATGGGTTCATAGAGGACATCGTCAATGCGGAACCGTATCCGTATTTCACCCTCAAAGGGTTCGATATGGATATCACTGGCTCGCTCCTTGACAGCATGCTGCAGCAGGGAGTTGACCAGCTTGATGATGGGCGCGTCGTCGGTGGCTTCCAGTAGATCCTGGGGCTCGTGGGAGGCCCGATCGGCTAGCGCGTCCAGGTCGTCGTTGGCTTCTTCGGCCAGTTGGTCCGTGGAGACTCCGCCGCGGTCATAGGCCTGGTTGATGGCCGAGAGGATCATGCTTTCGCTGGCGAGCTTCAATTCTACGTCGGCGCCTTCGAATAGAATCCGCAGATCATCGATGGGTCCCGGGTCCAGAGGGTCTGCCGCTACGACATGGATCAGGCCTCGCGATTCGTCTATCGAAGTAGGAATGATCCGGTGTTGTTTGGCGAAGCCGATGGGGACCCGCTGTATCAATTCCTCGTCGACGTCATCGGCTGTGAGTGTCTGCTGTACCGATAGGCCGAATTGCTCGGCGAGTCCGTGAAGGACTTCGTCCTGATTCAGCATCCCCTCTTCTACGAGGACTTCGCTCAGCCTTTCGGCCCTTTCGTCCTGGCGGGACCGGGCCACGGCCAATTGGTCAGGAGAAAGCCGGGTGGTCCTGAGCAGGATCTGCCCGAGTTCCAGATCTCCTGAGGTTGATGTTGATCCCTCGCTCACCACGTTACTCCTTGTCGCAATCTCGTGACTGCTGGACCTACCACTCTGGTTGTGATCCCGCACTTTCGCCATCGGTTCCAGAGTCGGGGGCCTTGGGGCTCTCGACGATTACAATCGACGGAGAGAACCCGTACGTTTCGCTGAGCGCTCGAGAAGTGCTCTTGGCTCGGCTCAGGTTGGTATACGGTCCGACAAACAGCTCATAGATCAGATTGCCGCCGCTCTGGCCTGATACGAGAGAGCCCTCGTAGCCTGCATCGATGATCTGTGTCAGGGCTTCAGCCGCCTTGCTTTCTTCGCTGTAGACCTTGGCCCGAATCATGTATCGGGTCGCTTTCTGGGCCTGGGCCTCTTCCTGCTTCTTTGCCTCCTCTTTCTTCTGGCGGAGGCTCTCTGCGTCGAGTTCTTCCTTTCGCCTGAGCGGGTATTTCTCAGCATGTTCGCGGAGCGCCTTGGCTACGGGGTTGTCGGTCTTGCTTGGCTCGAGGTCATCCACCGTGGCGTCGTCGAGATCGTAGTTTTCGTCCAGATCTTCCTGGAAGTTCTCGCGCTGCCGGATGGTCTCGTATTCAAGGTCTTCTTCAGAGCGAATGATATGCGGGGTCAGGAAGATCATCAGGTTGATCTTCCTGAGGTTCCTCGTTTTTGTCTTGAACGCCCATCCGAGGATCGGGATGTCTCCCAGGTAGGGGACTTTTCTTACTTTGTCTTCTTCTTTGTCGCTGATCAATCCACCGATGACGACCGTGTCGCCGTCACTGACTACAACTGTGTTTTCGACCTGGCGGTTCGTCAGCGCCACGCCAACAGATTCCGGGTCGCCCACGGATGCCTGGATGCTGGTTGCGATCTGCTCGATCTGCTGGAAGATCTTCAGTCGAAGCGTGTCTCCCTCGCTGATCTGGGGTGTGACGCGAAGAGTGACGCCGATGTCCTGTCGCTCGACGTTCACCGAGCTTGCGAGTCCGGCTGCGTTTCCATTGGCGGAATCAACGCGGCTCGTAATGATCGGGATATTGTCACCGATCTTGATCTCGGCTTCTTCGTTATCGGATGTGAGGATGTGAGGGGCCGAAACGATATTGACATTCCCGTTCTGGGCTTCGGCTGATAGTATGGCCTGTATATTCGTACCATCGTTGCTGGCGTTTCCGCTGGCGTCGACGGTGAAGCCCTGCTGGAGGAAACCCACGACTTCGTTGATCCCAGACGCGCCCGAGGCGGCGGCGGCGGCCCGAGAGGCTGTACCGAAAGCCCACTGCTGATCCGCGTTGGCTACTTGAACGGCCCAGTCCATTCCCAGTTCCATGTTGTCGGTGACGTCGACGGTCATGATGAGGGCCTCGACGAGGACTTGCGGTCTTTCGATGTCGAGTTTGCGGATGACGTCGATGAGGATCTCGTAGGCTTCTTTGCTGGCTTGAATGACCAGGGAGTTGGTGGCCGCGTCGGCGCTGAGCGTGATGCCTTCGGCCAGTTCCGTAACCTGGGAGCGAAGGTTCTGGGCGACATTGCCGGCATTTCCCGTACGGCCCGGGCCGCCTGTGGAAGAGCCGCCACGCCCCGAAAGCATTGTGCTCAAGGTGTTGCTGAGTTCTTCGGCGTCGGCATGCTTCAAGTAGTAGACGTGGATTCGCCCACCGCCGACAAGCGGAACGTCGAGTTGTTTGACGAGTTCTCGTATGTCATCCAAGGCGCTTCTTGAGGCGAGGACGAGGAGCGAGTTTGTCCGATCGTCCGTCATGATGCGGACCTTGGACTTTGCTCCTGGGGCGAGTGAGGTGGGCTTCTGGCTGCTGCTGCTGGTGCGCCGGGTGGAGCGTCTGCGAGAGCTTCGAGAATTGGCCGAGGTGCCTGTCGAGCTTACCTCCGCTCCGTAGATCTCGGAAATCTGATCGCCCAGAGTCGCTGCGTCGGCATACTTGATCTTGATGACAGCCAGTTCTTCTTTATGGGTCTCTACATCGATGGCGTCGAGAATCGACATCAATCGACGAATGTTGGCTTCCGTATCTGTCAGGATTATCGTGTTGGTCGGCGCGTACGCGACCATCGAAGCGTCTTTCGATACCAGGGGTTTGATGGTGTTCGTGATGTCCTCGGCGTCGATATACAGGAGTGGTACCAGTCGCGTCACGAACATGTCTCGATTGGGACTGGGTCGGTTTCCCTGGACCGTTTGGATGCTGGATTCCTTGGCGTCGCGGATGGGAACGATCTTGAGGGCTCCACCGGGGCCCGGTATGGCTGTGAACCCCTTGATCTTCAGGACGGATTCAAATACCGCAAAGGCCTGATCCACTGAAACTTCCGAAGGGGACACGATGGTGACGCGTCCACGAACGCGATCATCGTAGATGAAATTCTTGCCAGTAATACGGGCGATGGTTTCGATGACGACTGTAAGTTCGACATCCTTGAAGTCGATCTGTACGAGTTCATCGCCTTGGCTGAAGCGTGCATCTTGACCGTTCGCTCGCCCGGCTTGTTGGGCCGATGCTACGACTGCGCATAGCTGAAGCGCCATCAGGGCCAGGGCCAGCATGCTGGCGTAGTTTTTCGTGTTCAGGCTCAGTTTCTTCACGGGTAGCTAGTTTGCCTCCGTCATGAACTTTTGAATAGTCTCAGGTGAAATGTTGATGGTTCGAGGGGACCCGCCCGGTCCGGTGACTTCTGCCACGATCGGTGCCTGGTTGGTGAAGGCTTCAAGAAGTTTCTGGCTCGCTGCGGGCGTGTCGATGGTAATACCATTGATATTGGTGAGCATATCTCCCTCGGAGAGTCCTACCTGCTCGTAGAAACTGTCGGCTTCAATCTGTGAAATTTCGATTCCGACCATTTGGCCATCCTTGTATTTGGGGAGCACCCGGGCTTGCGAGAAGAGCGCGGCGGCGCCCGTCACACCCGACTGCTCAGCGAGATCCTTGAGTCGATCCTTCGCACTCTTCTTGCCTTTGCTCCGCTTGTTGGCCGCTCGCCTGCTTGGGCGAGGAGTCGGCTTGGCTCGATTGACAGACGGCGCTTTGGCCATCAAATCCTCGTTCATGGTCAGTTCTTCTCGGGAAGCTCCATTTTGAAGAACCACGCGGCCGCGATCGATTCGGAAGACAACGACGTCGGTGAAGTCCGCCAAGCGGTCTCCAACCTTGACGACCTCGTGGGTGCGCTTTCTGGAGTTTTCGATCGCCGCGCTGGCCACGATCTGATCCGTGGAGGCTACGGTGCCGAGAAGTTTGAGAGGGAGTCTGGTCTCTTGAAGTTCTTCGTCTGGTTCTATTTCATCGACGACTTCGTCGGCGATGACCTGGGCTCCGAAGAGATTCCGATCGAGAATGGCCTGCCTCTGTGACCAGGGTTGCGCGGATGGCGCCACAGAGGTCGTCTTCACGTAGGCCGGCGTAGACGGGGGAATCAAGATCGAGGCAGCCACTTCCGTCACTACGTCGGCCGCCAACCAGGTGGCGGCCAGGAAAAGGACGACGTTGGCCAGACGAAAGCCGAGAACGGACATCGATTCTTTGCTCTCCCCATTTGTCTGTCCCCTCCGTCGGATCAGGAGAGCAGTTTCGGTTTGATCGGCCTTGGCGGTCGGAGACGATCCGTTCGCGGTCGGCTGGTTTCATCTATTCGTACAGTGAGTCCGCGCTCCGAATCCGACTCTCGGCGTTGGGCATGGGTCCACAAAACAGGCGGTTTGATCGATCGCCCCTGACTTCAAGATCGTTTCGGGGTTCTAGCTCGATCCAATTCGTTCTCAATCCTTTTCCGCGCGGGGAATATAGCTGCACGGGGTCTGCGCTCCAAAAAAACTTATCGCGATTTCGGCGAGTTAGACGCTTCGCCGAGCACTTGCGTCATTGGGGGCGTGGTTTTTGGTTCTCTTGAACGATTGACCCCGAAACGTCGAGGAGCGTTCCTGACACAACCGCAATGACCCCGGGGGGTCATTACGGTGTTTGATTTCTGGATGGATCTGAGTCGAGGATTTCTGGGTCCAGGCGTTGACATCGGCCGCCCGGGCTCAAACTTTCAAGCGTTCATTGGTTTACACGCGCAGCTTCATGTCCGGGTGGGTGATCCGGGGCCGGGATCAAGGGGCCAGCGTCGAAAGTGCCAGTTTCAAGTAGACATCAAAGACAATCTTGAAGCGATCCGAATGGGTCGCAAATAGCTAATTGAGGAAGGAAATAAGGAAATAATGGCGAATTCAGGGAAAGTAATCGGTATCGATCTAGGCACGACCAATTCGGTCGTGGCAGTGATGGAGGGTGGACAGCCCACCGTGATTGCGAATGAAGAGGGCGGACGGACGACGCCGTCCGTCGTGGGCTTCTCGGAGGAAGGCGAGCGATTGGTGGGGGCGATTGCCAAGCGGCAGGCCGTGACCAATCCCGAAAAGACCATTTACTCCGTGAAGCGATTCATGGGACGCCGCCTCTCGGAGGTGGCCGATGAAGTGAGTCTAATTCCCTACAATGTGACAGACGGCAAGGAAGGCAGTGCAGTCATCGGGATCGATGGCAAGGACTACACCCCGCCGGAAATTTCCGCGATGATTCTCGGAAAGTTGAAGGATGCGGCCGAAGCGCATCTGGGTGGGGAAGTTACGGATGCGGTGATCACCGTCCCGGCCTACTTCAACGATGCTCAAC
This sequence comes from Phycisphaerae bacterium, assembly GCA_002700845.1. GTDB lineage: Bacteria > Planctomycetota > Phycisphaerae > Phycisphaerales > SM1A02 > UBA8653. The sequence continues at coordinate 9,115 of PAFA01000018.1, forward strand.
GTCAGGCGACGAAGGATGCCGGCAAGATTGCGGGTCTGGAAGTCAAGCGGATCATCAATGAGCCCACGGCAGCCGCGCTGGCTTATGGGCTCGACAAAGAAGAAGACGAGAAGATCGCAGTCTATGACTTTGGTGGCGGAACGTTCGATATTTCAATTCTCGAGGTTGGAGAAAATGTCGTTGAGGTGAAGTCGACCAGCGGAGATACCCATCTCGGTGGAGACAATCTCGATCAGTGCGTCATCGAGTATCTGGTGGATGAGTTCAAGAAGGATCAGGGAATTGATCTGACTCAGGATTCGATGGCCCTGCAGCGACTCCGAGAGGCGGCCGAGAAAGCGAAGATGGAACTCTCTTCGGCTCAGTCCACGGACATCAATCTGCCGTACATCACGGCGGATCAAACAGGGCCCAAGCACCTGGCACTCAAATTGACTCGAGCGAAGTTCGAGCAATTGATCGAGTCATTGGTCGAGCGCACGCTTGAACCCTGCCGAAAAGCTTTGGCGGATTCGGGTATCAAGGCTGGCGAGATCGATGAGGTGGTTCTGGTCGGTGGTTCAACCCGCATTCCGCTTGTGCGCCAGAAGGTCGAGGAGCTTTTTGGTACCGAGCCCAATCAGACCGTGAATCCGGATGAAGTCGTTGCAGTGGGTGCAGCGGTTCAGGGTGGTGTTCTGGCGGGGGACGTCAAAGATGTCCTCCTGCTGGACGTGACGCCGCTCTCGTTGGGAATCGAGACCCTGGGTGGGGTATGCACCAAGTTGATCGAGAGGAACACGACCATTCCCAGTAAGGCCCAGAACGTCTTCTCCACGGCATCCGATAGCCAACCCCAGGTTGAAATCCGGGTACTCCAGGGAGAGCGTGAGATGGCGGCGGACAATCGGGAACTGGGTCGGTTCATCCTCGACGGGATTCCGCCCGCGCCTCGAGGTGTGCCTCAGATCGAGGTCACGTTCGATATCGATGCCAATGGGATCCTGTCGGTGACGGCATCCGATAAGGCGACAGGCAAGGATCAGTCAATCCGGATCGAAGGAAGCGGTGGGCTTGAGTCGGACGAGATCGATCGGATGGTCAAGGACGCCGAATCCCATGCCAGCGAAGACTCTTCCAGACGGGAAACCATCGAGAAGCACAACCAACTCGATAGCGTGATCTATCAGGCCGAGAAGATGATCAGCGAGAACGAGGAAAAGATCGGTGAAGAGGGCAAGCAGTCCTTGGAGTCCGCCATCGAGGAGGCCAAGAAGGACCTGGAGAGCGACGATCTCGCCAGGCTGGACAGCGGTCGTCAAAGTCTTGAGGCGGCTCTGCATCAGGTTGCGGAGGCTTTGTACAAGGCAGAAGCGCCTCCGGCTGGTGAGGGGCCTGCGGGCGAGGAAGCCGCTGCGGACAGCAATGACGATGAAGACGTGATCGATGCTGAATACACGGAGGAGAAGACTGATTCCTGATGGAGACGATACTTCGCCCATGACTGATCTATATGGGCAGGGTTCGGACCGGATGCGTGGCGAATCCTGGCGGCCTGCGGTGGACGTTTTCGAGACGGAGGACTCGGTTGTCCTTCGTCTCGAATTGCCCGGCGTCGTCAGCCAGGACGTTCGTGTGAATACGGACGGTTCCCGAGTCCGGATCTCGGGTACGAGGCGCATCCCGGGGACAGGGGATGTCACGCGTTTGCATCAGATGGAAATTGCGTTCGGGCCCTTCAGGCGCGAGATCACTGTGCCGATTCCTTTTGATCAAGATCGGGTAAGCGCGCACCTGGAAGATGGTTTCTTGTCCGTGTCGCTTCCGAAGGTAAAGAAGAGTCGACATGACGTGAAGGTGGAGAGTGAATGAGCGAAGAGAATGACGAGCAAAATACAGACCGGCAGTTGGACCCTTTCGGGGGTCCCGTAGAGGTTCGCGTGGAGTCAGGCGACCTGGATGACGGTCAGTTCCATTCGCTTGATATTCCGGCTGAACTTCCGATTCTTCCTCTCAAGAACACAGTGCTGTTCCCGTTCCTGCTTTCGCCTCTTCTGGTGAGCACCAGCGCTTCCCAGAAGCTGATCGATGATGTCTTGTTGAACCCGGATCGTTTGCTTGTGTGTGCAGCTCTGCGAAACGAGACCGAAGAGACGCCTCGAGGCGAGGATATCTTCAAGATGGGAACGGTCCTTCGCGTCGTGAAGATGTTGAAGTTTCCAGATGAGTCATATCGTCTCCTGGTGCAAGGGGTGGCGCGCGTTCAGATTGCTTCGTTCATGGAGGAGGGGCCTTATCTACGAGCAGAGATCGAGTCGGTGGTGGAAACCGGTGATCTTGATTCGGTTGAAGTCGAGGCCCTGACCCGGAACGTTTCGCAGCAGTTCGGAACACTTGTGTCCGAGACGGCTCGATTGAGTGATGACCTGCAGGTTCTTGTCGCCAATCTGGACGACCCATCCAAACTGGCTGATCTGGTCGCGTCGAACCTTGAATTGGATATGACGGGCAAGCAGCGTGTGCTTGAAATGCTTGACGTACCCGAGCGCTTGCGGATGGTCCTGGGGCAGTTGACCAAGGAAGGTCAAGCGATCGAGATCGAGACCGAGATCAAGGAAAAAGTACAGAGTGAGATGGGCAAGACGCAGAAGGAGTACATGCTGCGTCAGCAATTGGAAGCCATTCGAAGAGAGTTGGGCGAGAGTGAAGATGGCGAATTCGGTGCCGATGCGTTTGAAGAGAAGATCGATGCGCTCGAGATGCCGGAGGAGGCAGAGAAGCAGGCCCGGCGAGAACTGGAGCGCTTGAGTCAGACGCCGCCGGCTGCAGCCGAGCACAGTGTGATCCGTACGTATCTGGAGTGGATCACCGAGCTTCCCTGGTCCACTCTCAGTGAGGACCGGTTGGATATCAAGGAGGCACGTCGGATTCTAGACGAGGACCACTGTGGCCTCGACAAGATCAAGGACCGTATTGTCGAGTACATTGCCGTGCTCTCGCTGAAGAAGGATCTCAAAGGGCCGATCCTCTGCCTGGTGGGGCCTCCGGGAACCGGTAAGACCTCCCTGGGCAAATCGGTTGCTCGCGCACTGAATCGGGAGTTCGTCCGGTTCTCGCTGGGTGGGGTGAGGGATGAAGCCGAAGTACGAGGGCATCGACGAACGTATATCGGGGCCATGCCCGGTCGCATCATCCAGTCCCTAAAGAAAGCCGGGACCCGAAACCCGGTGATGATGCTGGATGAGATCGACAAGATCGGTTCGGACGGTCGTGGTGACCCTTCCTCCGCGCTTCTCGAGGTTCTTGATCCCGAACAGAACTCGGAGTTCAGTGACCATTTCCTGGAGGTGCCTTTCGATCTTTCCCAGGTTCTCTTCATCGCAACGGCGAATCAGATGGAACCCGTCCCGGCGGCTTTGAGGGACCGGATGGAAGTCCTGGAGTTGCCCGGCTACACGCTGGAGGAGAAGCTGGCCATTTCACGGGATTTCTTGCTGCCCCGTCAGATTCAAGAGAATGGGATCGGTGAGATCGATTTCGACCTTCCCGTCGAGAGTTTGACCGTGATCATCGAGCAGTACACGCGTGAGGCGGGTGTACGGAACCTTGAGAGGGAGATCGGGTCCGTATGTCGCAAGGTGGCGCGGCGTGTGGCGGAGGGAGAGTCAATGGATTCAGTGCGGATCACGCCCGATCAGCTTCCCGATATGCTGGGCCCCCACAAGTTCGAGTCTGAGGTGGCTGAGGAGGGCCTTCAGCCAGGCGTGGCAATCGGTCTGGCCTGGACTCCTGCCGGAGGAGATATCCTTTTCGTGGAGTCTTCGGGCATGCAGGGGACAGGTCAGCTGAAACTGACAGGGTCCCTGGGTGATGTGATGCGGGAGTCGGTCGAAGCGGCGCGGTCCTGGTTGCGCAGTCATGCTGCTGAGTACGGTTTGGATCCAGCGGACGATTTCGATTCTCGTGACGTCCATGTCCATGTGCCTTCCGGGGCGGTGCCCAAGGATGGCCCCTCCGCTGGTGTCGCCATGGTGACGGCTTTGGCTTCGATGATGACCGGTCGGGAGGCCAGACCGGGTACGGCTGTGACCGGGGAGATTACCCTGAGAGGCAAGGTCCTTCCCGTGGGAGGCATCAAGGAGAAGGTCCTGGCGGCCAAGAGGGCGGGGCTCGGCCGTGTCGTCCTGCCAGAGGACAATCGCCGGGATGTCGAAGAAATCGATGAAAACTTGCTCAATGGGCTCGAGTTCAGCTACGTAAACAGTCTCGATGAAGCCCTCAGTCAGACAATGTCCGGCCACGCGGCGAGCTCGGTTCAACACTGAGCCGTCTGCGCCTCTATGGCGAGTAGGGGTCATCGTGGCGTCTGGACTCAGTCTGGCCGCTTCGGGATGCGCTCTTTCAAGTCAATACCGGGAAGCCATCGAGCAGAGGCAGGAGCTGGTTGACCGCGACGAGGCCCAGTCGGCTCGAATCGGTCGACTCGAGTCCGACTCCGTGAGCATCCAGTCGGAATTGGCTGACGCCTATGAGTTGGTCGAAGACCTTCGTGTGGAGAATGGGGAGCTGTCGGATCAAGTCGCTGACCTTGAACAGCAGGAATCCTTGCTCTCCGAAGGGCTGAGAGAACAGAACGCCCAGATGGTTCGCTTCCAGTCTGATCTTGAGAGAGCCAATCAGGAGGTCTCGCAATTGACCGAGACCTACGGCGAATTGATGTCGGAACTGGAAAGTGAGGTTTCTGCGGGTCGTATCCAGATCGATCAATTGCGTGAAGGGGTACGTGTGGCTGTTTCTGATGAAGTCCTTTTTGATTCAGGGTCAGCAAGGATCGATCGGCAAGGCGAGGAAGTGGTTCGCAAGATTTCGGGGCAGCTGGCTTCGATGGATCACAGGGTCGAGGTCCAGGGCCATACG
>PAFA01000019.1 GCA_002700845.1 Phycisphaerae bacterium
CGTCACGGCTTAGGCCGCGAGGGAGTACTGCGAATTAGCAGATAAGGGTTTTGCACACTTGTTAACGCGGGTGTGTGCGCCGCGACACGCAGCGAGAAGACTTCAACCGTCCGGTCAAAGCCAGTCGGCCCCAGTTTTCAAAGAACACACCATCTTACCCCCGCTGGGGTCAGAGGCAACTTTGAAGTCAGCCGGCCACGGCGCCCTCAGCGGCAGCAAGTCCCAAAAAGCTCAGGAAGACGGTTACAAATGCGGCCAAACCCATCATGGCCAAAATGAACAGGATCACCGCCGCAACAGCCATGATGACCGAAATCATCGACAGCACTTTTCCACTGCGGGTCATGGACATTCCGGATGGATCCATGATCCCAGAATGCATGGCTTTGAGATCGCTGCCCCCAAAAATCCATCCCAAAATCCCGAGAATCAGGGCGATGAGTCCGAGCGGGAACGGAATGAGTGCCCACGAACAACAGCCAATAACGTTGATGATCAGCGATGAGAGGCCCAGACCAAAGACGAGGCCCGCCCGGTGCTGTGCCATGTGATGGAGTGGTGGCGAAGAGGTCATGATGCGGTATTCCTTGCCCAAACCGGGCGTTTGCTTCACTCGACCTTACACTAGATGCCGTGAGCGAATCAGCCCCACACCCCACGGTCGAGGACATCGAACGTACGTTTGACCATCCACTGGTCAAAGGCACCCGCCCCATCGCACAAGGTGGCTTGATGCTGCTGCAGTGGGCCCTTCAATTTGGCTGGACGTGTGAAGGCCTGGGCCGACTTCGTGCCATTGATGGTCCATTCATCTTGGCGGCCAACCACACCAGCCATGCCGATACTCAGGCCATTTTGTCGGTGCTCCCTTCAAAAATCCGCAACCGAACCTGCGTCGCTGCTGCTCAAGACACCTTTGGTGCCGCGAGTGAAATTCACTCGCTCAAAGACATCCAAAAAACTGCGGTTGAGTTTGCGGTCGCCAGCGCGTTCCGTGCTTTTGCCTTTGATCGTCGAGGCTCCCCTTTGCGTTCGCTGCGAACTGCGATTGAACTGGTAGACCACGGGTGGAATCTCTTGATTTATCCCGAGGGAACCCGAAGCCGAACCGGAGTTCCGGGAGAATTCAAACCAGGCATTGGCTTGCTGGCCAAGAAGACAGGGGTTCCAATCGTCCCGGTCCGGGTCACTGGGAGCGACGAAATCTTACCTCTGGGCAGTACCGTGCCTCGACCCGAAACCGCTCACGTGGCCTTTGGCGCTCCGTTGAAATTGGAACCCGGTGAAGACGCCCGAGAGTTTCCTGGTCGGCTTCGAGAAGCTGTTCTCTCATTGCGCACCGAACCCCGCCCCAGACCGGATCGCTTCCGTATTCTGGCCCGGCACGTCTACCGCTCGGTCGCACATCGAATCTCGGAACTGGACTCGTGAGCAACGCTTTCGTTCTGCTTGGACTCGCTGAAACATTCACACTCTCGACGAATGATCTCGACATGGCATGGATGCGCGCCTGCGCCACCGCGCACCCAGATGCGGGAGGAAACGTTGATCATGCCGCCCGCCTCAATGAGGCTCGGGAAGTTCTGGCCCATCCAGAAAAACGAGCCAACCTCCGGCTCGACATGCTGGGTGGTCCCAGTGCCGAACAAGACCAACGCCTCCCGGATGGTTTTTTGATGGAGATGCTGGAGCTCCGAGAGAAGATTGACGCAGAAATTGAAGCAGAAGGCACGGCCGCCACCGACCGTTGGCGATCTTGGGCTGATTCAGAAAGCGAACGCGCGTACTCCGAAATCGCCCCCGTCCTTGATGCCGCTTCCGCTTCCGGTGACGAACGGTCCGCCGTCCGAATGGTCCTCAATCGAGTGCGCTACCTCGAACGGCTTCGTGAGCAACTGTGATGTGGGCCGAGCTGCTCCCGCTGCTGTTTACCCTGCCCTTGCTGGCACTCTCTGGATTCTTTTCGGGTTCCGAGACCATGCTGTTTGGCTTGTCGGCTGCCGACCGGGCCGAGCTTCGCGGACGCCACCCTTCGGTTGCGAAGCGTATTGAACTGTTGACCAGTGACGAACCGCGCCTTTTGGTGTCCATCTTGATGGGCAACACCATTGTGAATTGTTTGTTCTTTGTCATCACCTCGGCAATTTTATTGCAGGCCAATCTTGGGGCCGCTTGGTCTGCCGGTGTGGCCACTGGCCTGTTGCTGATGGTGGTGGTGTTTGGTGAAATTATTCCGAAAGCACTGTGCGATGGCGGGCGGGTTTCCGCGGCACTTTTCTTGTCGGGTCCTTTGGCGTTCTGGACCAAGATCGCCGGTCCAGTGGCCGCAGCCGTTGAGAAATTCTTGGTGGATCCACTGGCGCGTCTTTCGGGCTCTGAAGTTGCACAAGATCCAGATGCTGGTCGACGAGCGCTGCGACATATTGTCGAGCAAGCCGCGGAAGAAAATGTTCTCCGGAGTGGCGAGGCCGAAATGCTCTCCGAACTGATGTCCATGCCTGGACGCCGGGTTCGTGACGCCATGACCCCTCGGCTACGCATGCCCATGCTCGCCCATGATGCAAGCCGGTCCGATGCGGCTCGCTTGCTTGCCCAACAGCAAACACCACTGGTGACGGTCATTGGCGATGGTCCTGATGATGTCATTGGCTTCTTGCACGCCAAACGCTTCTTGCATCGAGATCTACCAACGGTTGGACACCCGGCAGCACTGTTGCCGGTACGGGCCATCCCAGAAACAGCCACCCTTGAAGATGCTTTGCAAGTGTTCAAGCGTACCGGCTCTCGAGCTCTCATCGTGGTGGATGAGTTCGGCGGAACCGAGGGGGTCCTGACCATCGAGGACGTCGCCGAAGAGTTGGTCGGTGACTTGCGTCACCACCGCCCCGCCGACTTGGCGGCGCGAAGAAATGATGATGAATCTTGGTCCGTGCCAGGAGGATGCTCGATTCGAGACTTGGCTGATCAATTTAATCTTGTGCTTCAAGAGACGGAATCGGCAACCGCCGGTGGCTATGTGGTGGAACACTTGGGCCGGGTGCCACAAGCCGGTGAAGTGTTTGTCATGGATGGCCTCAGAATTACGGTGACCAAGGCCAACCAACGCCGAATCCGAGAATTCCAACTTGTCTTGGAGGATGCCGATGGCGAGTAATCTTCCATTGATCCTGTCCGGAAGCGCATTGGCCTTGGGTCTGGTGGGGAGTGCGCTGGCCTCGGGCTTGGAAACTGGATTTTATGTTTTGGATCCGGTTCAACTTCGACATCGCGCGATGGGTGGCGATACGGCCGCGCGCCGCGTTGAACAAGAACGGCGTCAACCCGGTCGTCTGCTGGCCCTGCTTTTGCTGCTGACCAACGGCATGAACTATCTGGCAACATTTGGTTTGGGTGGTCTACTTGGACACCTCGCCACTGGCGAAGGCTTGGCCATTGCCATTGAGGCCCTGCTGATTACCCCGCTGGTGTTCGTCTTGGGCGAATCCTTGCCCAAAGAAATCTTCCGCCGCCACGCCGATCGCTTGGTGTACACGCTCTCGGCCCCACTGCCCGTCCTCCGCTGGATCGCAACTGCGGTTTTGCTGTTGCCTTTTGTTCAGGCGATGCAAACCATTGCCAGCCGGCTTTCCGGAAGACGCTCGGGGCGAACCGAAAACGCTCGAGGACGGATCGCCCGTCTTTTGAAAGAAGGCGCGCGGCACGGCGTCATCGGTGACCAACATACCGAGCTCATTGACCGGATCCTGGCCCTTCGCGTCCGCCCGGTTCGCACCCGAATGGTGCCATGGTCCAGAGTGGCCTCGGTCTCCAGATCACTTGATCCCGAAGCGCGCCGAAGAGTGCTCAAGCGAAGTCGATTTACCCGGCTCCCTGTGGTGGACAACAATGGACGACTGGTTGGTGTCCTCAACACGCTTCGAGCCCTTGCCGATCCTGACCGTGCAACCGTGGACCTCATGCGTCCCCCACTGATGCTTGATGCCGATGATTCCATGCTCGAAGCAATCGACCGTCTTCGGTCTGAGGGTCGCGGCATGGGCGTTGTCATGAAGGCCGGAACTTCAACCCCGCTTGGCATCGTGACCGTGAAAGACTTGGTTGAGCCGTTAACCGGTGAACTTGCGGCGTGGTAGTTGACCGCTCAACCAGCTGGTTTGAGACGAATGACCCGAACCGCTGGACCTGAACGCATTGAAGTGGGGCGGCCCTTGAGCCACGCACTGTGGCCCTTGCGATAATTGTCGGCCCGCGGATCTCCGGATTGACCACCTGGCATGTGAAAGATTGCCGCATTGTGGTCTGATGGTGAAATCACCATTCGGAGTGACGCTCCAAAGCCAGGTCGAATGACCTTGACCGCGTCAAGGCTTCCAGACTGTGGAGGGTCAGGCAATCGCACCAAAGATCCGAACAAGGGCGGGAGTTGATCAGCAATGGGGTGAGCAACCCTTGGGCTATTTTTTTCTCCCCAGCGTTTTGCCAAAGCATTTGGGCCACCCTTCTTGATGAGGACACGGATCGCCTGATCGGCACATTCTGAAAGGAATGCATCCCAAGTTGCATGTGGCTGAGGCAACAGATGATCCGGACGTGTTCGAAGGATGGCCTCCACGGCCTCCTCCCGAACGGGGAACTTGCCTTGATAAACCTGAAGTGCCTCGGCCACCGGTGCAACCAAGGGTGACAAGAGTGCATCTTCAACCACCTCACGGAAGGCTTGCACCATGACGTAAGACCGCGAGTCAGCGGCAGCGGTGCCGTTCCAATCTTTACTGAGGTTCCTGGCACGCCCCGCGTTGCCACCGTCCACCGACTTCATGGCTTTCGTAAATCGCTGATGCCATGCATCCATCATTTCCACTCGGGCATCGAGAGCGATTTCAAGCAGCGATTGTTCATCGTGCTGCTCCTTTGCGGCCAACAAATCACGAATGCGAGAAGCGCGGTACCCCGGGTCCCAATTTTCACCAATCGCCGGAGCGTACTCCCAACCAGCGACCCGGTTGTTGGCGGTAAACAAGACACCAGAGGTTGGGTCAACTACGGATGGGCGTGGGGCTTGTTTGCCCCAATCCCACCGACGCTCGGACGACCACTGCACCGGAACACTTCCATCAAAGCCAATTCGCTTGGGAATAAAACCACTGATCGTCCAGCCAATCCGGCCGGAAGCATCAGCCATCACCACGTTCTGTGATGGACCAAACCATTGACTGGTAATGGCCACGCCTTCATCAACGTTCTTGGCCTCGATCAGCTTGAATTGCGTTAGGTTTGCCGATTCCGCACGCAGCGCTGTCCAAACCGCAAACCGAACTGTCGCATGATCTTCTTGCTCTTCCAAGACTTCAACCACTGGACCAAGATCACTGCGAAGACCAACCAACGACTCCCCCTCAAGAGGGGCACCGCGGAGGCGCTCGGCGGGGCCAAAGGTGTCGTACCACCAGCCCCCTTCATCACGATGCAGTTCAATCTCGGCGTAATCCAAGAAATTGCCGCCGGTGTTGGTCAAACCCCAGGACAGATGATCCGTTCCGCCGACCGTTGCTCCGGGGAGTCCCGGCTGGGAAGCGCCCAACGCATTGATTCCAGGCCAATGAAGATCCGATCGATACCAATAGCCTGGAGCACTCAAAGGCAAGTGTGGGTCATTGGCCATGATGGCATGCCCCGAGACCGATCGCTTTCCGCTCACCGCCCAATTGTTGGAACCAAGCATGGCCATAATCGGCTGCACCAAACCACGGGTCTCTGATCGCTCAAGATCCTGACGCAAATCCACCACATCCGGAGAAGGAATCATGGGTACCCGCAACGGCTCTGTATCAAATGGTTCAATCGGCGCGTCCCAATGAGATCGTCCTCGAGCGAGAAACTCAAAAAGTTCGGGGTCCAGCTCTGAAGCCACTCCACGCACCAGCTCCATACGCCGCTCGATGGACAATGCCGCCCACATGGTGTGCAACACACAAATCGAATCTCGAGGTTGCCAGGGTTCAAAGTTCGACTGAAGAATGGTGTGTTCGATGGTTTTGGGATGAGCGAGTACACCTGCGTTTACCCCATCGGTGTACGCCATCAACAACTCTCGCTGCTCATCAGGAAGGGCGGCAAAAATTTCATCCGCAGCGTCAAGCATGCGGAACCGGCGAAATCGATCGTCTTCGCCACGGGCCTGTGGTCCCGCCAATCCTTCCAATCGTGCGGAACTGACCCGGCGCAAACCATCCATCTGAAACAGTCGATCCCGGGCGTGCATCCAACCCTGAGCCCGCACCACATCGGATCGACGTTCACCGGTGATCTTTGGCACCCCGCGGTCATCGAGGGTAATCACGACCTCATCCACGAGACCAGGAATGGTGTGTGTCTCGTCGACCGAAGCACACATGAAAGCCAGAACAAATTCGATCAGCATGTTTCACTCTCGGCCATCAAAGCCAAATCTTTCACTTCCACTTCCGCGCTCACCGAGCCTCGGAATCTATTTTCACGGGGTACCCCAAGCACAAGCACACGGCGACCCCGGGCCAATCTTGGCAAAAATTCGCCGGCATTGAACCATATTGCCCGCAGTGATGTTGATCCGGAGCGTAAACGGATTGCCACATGACTGCCGGTACGACCAATCGGATCCACCTGATCCAACGTCGCTTCAAGACGCAAGAGAGGCTCGGGGTTGCTGCGGCCGAAGGGTTCAAGCTTTTGCAGCCACTGAATCAAATCCACGTCGATTTCATGAAGCTGGGCATCGGTCGCGACCCGAAGTGCTGGGGTCAGATCCTCGGGATCGATGCGCATGGCATCCTCAAGAATTGCCGACGTGAACGCTTCCAATTGGTTGGTCGCCAAACTCAGCCCGGCCGCCATATCGTGACCGCCAAATTTGGTGACGTGCTCTTTGGCTGAATCGATGCACGCATGAATCGAAAAGCCCTCAATGGAACGAGCGGAACCACGCAACGTGTCCCCTTCCCGAGCCAACAAAATGGCCGGCCGGCCGAATCGATCCACCATACGGCTGGCAACAATGCCCACCACGCCCGGATGCCAGTCTTCACCGCACAACACCAGACACCGGCGGTTCGGTTGATCAAACCCTTGAGCAATGGCCATGGCTTCAGCCTCTTTCGCCATGCGCTGGGTCAATTCTTGACGCTCTCGATTGATGGCATCCAACTCCAACGCCAGTTCCTCGGCGCGATTCTCGTCAGAAGTGCACAACAGTTCAACGGCCGCATCGGCTTTGCCCAAACGCCCAACCGCATTCAGCCTTGGGCCCAGACGGAATCCCACCTCCATGGCGGTGAGTTGCCGCTTGGCGTCGAGATTGGCGACCCGCAACAACGCCTCAACTCCGGGAATTCGGCACTGCGCAATATGACGAAGGCCCCACGCGGCAATGAGGCGGTTTTCGTCTTCAAGCGGGACCACATCGGCAATTGTGCCGATCGCTGCCAGTGAAGTGAGATCGGCAAGCAAACTTCGCAGATGCGCCGGCAAACGGCCCTCTTCATCCCCTGCCGCCAAACGCGCGCAGGCCCACGCCAGCTTCCATGCGACTGCCGCACCACAAAGACCAGCAAAGGGGTATTCCCCAAGCCCAGGATGAACCACGGGCACTTCTGGCAGTTGGATCTGACCAGTCTCGTCTTCGAGCGGCTTGTGGTGGTCCGTCACAAAGAGTTTGAGTCCCAACGCTTTGGCCCGTTCGGCAGCATCAATGGCGGCAATCCCACAATCCACACTCACCACGACCTCATCCCCAGCCGAAGCAATTTCTTCAAGTTTGGCGATGGAAATGCCATACCCCTCGGTCATGCGATCGGGCACATGGATCTTGACCGAAGCCTGCGGGCGAAGTTGACGAAGCATTCGAGCCAGAATCGTGGCCCCCGTAATGCCGTCTGCGTCATAGTCCCCATGAATCCAAACCGAACGCCCCTTCGTGTTGTCCAATTCCCCAAGGATGGCCTCGGCCACCTCGGCAATATTGGACAACAGTCCAGGGTCATGGACGCCTGTGAGGGGGGACTGTAAAAAATACTCGGCCTCGGATTCGTTCTGAATGCCCCGCTGTGCAAGCAATCGACCCACCAGATGAGGGCCTTGCCAGCCGACCGGCACCTCCGCGGCCCTTGGCTCAATCCATCGATAACGAAGCCCGCGACCCATGACGCGAGATTATCCGAGATCGAAAAATGGGAAAGTCTGAAGTCGTTGCAGAATCATGCCGAACTGTCAATTGACGTCAGATTAGGATGTTCTTTCCGCGATGAGCAATAGATTCCATGCCATCCTCCTGTTTGGATACCCCGGTGCTGGCAAAGGCACCCAAGGGGATCGTCTTGGCTCGCGCAAAGGCTTTTTCCATCTTGCCACCGGCGACGTGTTCCGATCGCTGGACCCCGATTCAGAGCACGGACGGGAATTTCAGTACTACGCCGCCAAAGGCTTGCTGGTGCCTGACAGCCTGACCATGGCCATTTTCCGAAGCTACCTGTACAACCAAATCGCCGCTGAACGCTTCCAGCCTGAGTCGGAAATGCTTTTGCTCGATGGCATCCCAAGATCTGTCGAACAAGCTCGGATCCTTCAGGACCTGGTCGAAGTGTGTTCTGTCTTGCACCTCAAAGCCAGCGACCTCGATGTGCTGGCGGACCGAATCGTCAAACGGGCGGTGGAATCAAAGCGAGAAGATGACGCCGACACCGAAGTGATTCATCGTCGATTCCGGGTGTACGAAGAACAATCCATGCCGGTTTTGGCGTGCTATGACGCCGCCAAGATCCACGAATTGGATGCATTACAACCTATGAGTGAAGTCACCGAACACATCAACGGCATTGTTGATCCGATTCGCTACCACATCTTTCCTATGCGCTAAGAGCCACATGAAGGCTCTGATGCTTTGCCGGCCTCCCGGGTCAGACCAGGTAAAGCAGCGGGAACAAGAAAATCCAGATCAAGTCAACGACGTGCCAATACAGGCCGCCAAGGTCAACTGGTGTGAAGTACTTCGCGCTGAAGTCTCCACGAACACCACGAAAGAACAACCAAGCGATCACGGCCATACCAATGATGACGTGGGCACCGTGAAGACCGGTCATGGTGTAGTAAATGCCAAAGTAGAGGTGGGCATTTGCGGGCCGCTCAGAATCAATCCGTGGATTGGGATGGTGGGCCGCGTGGTCGTCATGGCCCTCATGGTCACCATGAGCATGCTCGTCATGGTCTCCAGAGTGATCATCATGTCCAGTGGTCTCGTGGGCCTCATGATCTTCATGGCCATCATGAGACGAATGGTCGTCATCAGCTTCCGATTGCTCGGCATCCAGCAACGCCAAACCACCGGACGACAAACCACTCGGTCCGGCGGGAGCTTCGGCAACCGCCGACAAATTTTCGGGCTGGGGTTCGGGAAGCTCAAACCGCGTCTCTTGGATCTCGTCACCATCAAACTCCACCGCTTCCGATGCCGTCAAATCGTGGGTGACCCCTTCGACCTCCTCATACAAAGCCGTTCCCCAGTAGATGTTGTCCTTGAACTTGCTGGTGTACTCCATGTACTTGATGCCCAAAAAGCCCACCCCGCCAAAGAAGGTGATGAAAAGCAGAATGTTCATCAACTTCACTTGACCACGCTGAGCGGCCGTCACGGCCCAAGCCATGGTGAAGGAGGAGGTAATCAAGACGACAGTGTTGATCGCACCAAGCTTCCAGTCGAGAAACTTCGCGCCGTAATCAAACAACTCCGGATGGTTTGATCGGTATACGGCGTACGCGCAGAAGAGTCCGGCGAAAAGCAGGAATTCCGTGGCCAGAAACAGCCACATCCCCAATTTCCCGGCTTCAAACTGCTGGTTGGAATTGTTCCAGTGGTGGCCGAGCCAAGGCTCGTCTCCGTGGTCATCGTGTTGGTGGTCAATGGCGCTCATGCATGGCTCCTCGCGGGCAGATGAACTGCAAAGTATACGGGGGCGCGAGGCAAAAACCGCGTCCTCATTCCACGCCGGGATGATTCAAGGCACTGGCAAACATTGAGGCAAAGTTGGAATGGGCCGGGGTCCACCCCAAAGCTTGCAATGAGCGCGAATCAGCCATCACAGAGCCCGCGTCTCCAGGCCGCCGATCGCCAAGAATGACCGGTATGGGGTGTCTGGAAGCCTGTCGAGCAGCCAGTACGGCTTGCTGAACGCTGGTGCCCTTTCCCGTCCCCACGTGGTACCGACACCATTGACCTGGCTCCAAGCGATCCCCAACGATGGCATGGGCGTCCACCACATCATCCACGTGGATGTAATCCCGCACACATGTCCCATCTGGTGTCGGGTAATCCGTCCCAAAAATCGTCATATGCTCACGCCGTCCGTGCACCACATCGAGGAGCACTTGGCTTAAACGAACGTCCTGTCCAGATCCCGCGACGGGCTCTCCAAACGGGCCGGATCCCGCACCACAGACATTGAAATAACGCAAGATTGCGGCCGAAAAGTTGTCCCCAGCCGCGTTGGCCGCATGGACGGTCTCCTCAATAAGACGCTCACACGCTGCTTTGCTCGATCCATAAGGACTCATAGGTTTGAATGGATCTTCTTCGCGCACCGGTGTCGAGCCCGAACCCCCAAGGACGGCACAAGTCGAAGAAAAGACAAACTTGGGCACCCCCGCACGGCGAATCGCCGAGAGCAGACGAGTGGTGGTCCCAACATTATTTTCCCAGGTCGCAGTCGGAAACCGAACCGAAGCGCCCACATGGACATCGGCCGCAAAATGCTGCACACAATCAAACGACTCGCGTTGCAACAGGGCAAAGATTGCATCTTCATCACCAGCATCAAGCGCATGGAATGGCACGCCCAAGTGCTGAGGGGCATCTGGTCGACCACCTCGAAAGTCATCAAGACCGTGGACCTCATGCCCCCGCTGCAACAGGCCAGCAACGGCATTCGAGCCGATGTAGCCCGCGGCACCAGTAATCAAAATTCGCATGCCCCTTTTATCGGGCTCCCGATAGTCTCCACGCCATGAACCAGCCGGTTGAACTTCGATGGACCCGATTGCGCCCTGACGCCTCCCTCCCCCAGCCAGCCACCGCTCAAGCAGCGGGCCTTGATCTGACTGCCGCCATGGATCACCCCATCACTCTTGACCCTGGGAGTATCGCCGCCATTCCGTGTGGATTTGCCATGGCGTTGCCTGCGGGCTTTGAGGCTCAAATTCGACCGCGATCTGGATTGGCCCTCCGGAATGGGATCTCGATGCCCAATGCTCCGGGCACCATCGATGCGGATTACCGCGGTGAAGTGAAAGTGCCGCTCATCAATCTTGGTCGGGACACTTTTGTCGTGGAACCCGGCATGCGAATTGCGCAAATGGTGATTGCAGCCGTGCCAAGCGTACAAATCGTGGAGACCGACACCCTCGACGAGACCGAACGCGGTACCGGTGGATTCGGTTCAACGGGTCTTCAAACACCGTAACGATGCTGGAGTGAGCGAATCGTGGCCGCACAACCACGACGAAGCATCAGTGCCGACAAATCCAAACCTCGCTCATCCAAGAATCGAGCTTCAATGGCGTAACGGATCACGTAATCAAGTTCTGAGCGGCGATCGGCAAAAGGATCGGCCGCAAGACCGAGGACGTCACGAAAAAAAGCCTGAAGTGGATCGGGTTGCAACTCCGGATGATCTCGAGCCAGCCGTATGGCAAGATCGACCAAAGGGGCACGCAAAAGAATTTCCTCGAGTCGATCGTTCCCCTTCAGAATTGCTTTGGGGAGCTCTTCCTGCAACAACTTCACCTCTTTGGCGAGCAGGGATCGTGGAATCATAAAACCATGCGCACCCGTCTCCTGGGAAGCAACGAGCCCTTCAATGAGGCGAAGGACGTCAAATGGACGACGGTCCACGGCGGCACCCTGAATTTCAAACTTGGATTTCCACCACACATTTCGTGCCGCGATCAGTTGTTGTTGCAGATTTCCACCAGCATCCGACAACCAAGCTATGGAAGGCAATGTGAACTCCAATGAACGAGGGTAGAACCGTTCAGAATCTTCCAGAAAAAGTTCGATCACTTGCAGGGCATTGTCTCCAAGCACTGGGTCCGTCGCAGACAACAACATGTCCTGAAGTCGAACTCCAAATTCCTCGCGGTCTTGAGGATAGATTTTGCTCCACTTTTCGTGCCATGCTTCCAGTGACTGCGCGTACCCAAGCAAATTCGAACGGGTTCGAAAACGCTCGTACATCGCGAGTCGACCCGGATCCAACAACATTTCACGACCTCCGAGTATCTCTGGCAATCTTGAAAGGATCTCTCTTTCTGCCGCCCGCATTTCAATACGAAGTTTGGGGAAGAGTCCACGAAACAAGCGGCCCCCTTGTTCGGGATCAATTTCGGACCGTTTGGCAAATTGAGCAACCACGGCACCAAGTCGATTCACCCCGCTCTGGTCCAAAGGTTCTGTCCGTGCCGAGACCAAGAGTTCTTCAAGCAAACCCCTTAGGCTCTCGAGAATAACCTTCGCTTCGTTGGATTGAACTCGTGACAAATCTTCAAGGATGGGGTGCAGTGCTCCGTACACTTCCGCTTCACGCCACGCTTGAGCACGGGTAGATGGATCCAGCAGACGAATGCGTACGTCGCGAATATCTTCACGCCAACGATCACCGAGGCCACCAGTAGGAAACGCCGAAGCCTCAAGAAACAATTGCGTCTGCATAGCGCAGTGGCAACAACTTCTGACGCTGAGAAGATCTGGTCGTTGGCGAAGATCTCGTTCAAACGCATCCCATCGAGGATCAACATCCAAGTCCAATTTGAGTACCCCAATGGCCTGTTCGGAGACTTCAGGGGTTTGTTCAATCAGGGCACGACAAAAATTCACCAGATGGCCAGGCGTGGGCTGACCAACATCAAGTTGCATCCAAAGTGCGAGGTCCCCACTTTCGATCTTTGCATCAACCCAAGAAGTCAGTCCGTGCATTCGGACACCGCGAACATACAGACGATCACCCTGTGAATTCTGACTGGACCCGACCAGGTGGGCCAAGATCAACTGCCGCCAACCCGAACGTGCACGACTTGACCAATCGTTTTTTTCGCTGAGCTCGGTTATCTCGGCCCCAACCGAGGCCATCAACGTGGTCTGGAAATTGGGTTCGTCTAAAACTGGACGGGGGTCATCCGAAGCCAAACCGAACGTCTGACCGAAAACCAACACCATTGATTCAAGCCAACAACTTGGCATGGATCTCCTCCAAGGCCTCCACCATGGCATCCACAGTAAACGCGGGCGCCACCAAAGACCTCGCCCGATCAGCCATTCTCGCAGATGACTGAGGCTGATCAAGGTGTTCCGCACAGGCTGTACGCAGGGCCGATACGTCACCCACCGGAACCAGACGGCCCGTTTCCCCAGGCACACACACCTCACGAGTGCCGTCAGCATCGGTAGCAACAACGGGGATCCCGGCCAGCATGGCTTGAACCACCACCCGCGGCAATCCCTCACGATAGGAAGGGTGAACCAGCAGGTCACATGCTTGAATCAATGAAGGAATCTCTTCAGAACCCACCATCCCCGTCACGGTGATTCGACTGGACAGACCGAGCTCTTCTGCCAAAGCAAGCCTTGCGTCTCGCCGCCAGCCATCACCGACCCACAACAATCGAATGCGCTCGTCCTTCTTCATCAATGGAGCGAGTGCGTGCAGCAGATCATCATGTCCCTTGAGATCGGCAATTCGAGACACGGTGGCAATCACGACGTGTTCAGGATTGAATCCAAATTTGGTTCTCGTTGCGTCGGTGTCTTTGGCTTGAGCAAATGTCGAAACATCCATACCGCTCCGAACCAAGTGATACTGCTCTGGGGTCCCAACTCCAGCCGCGAGAAGTTGATCCCGCATGCTCCATGACACGACAGGAAGGGCGTGGCAGCGTTTGGCGGCATGACGTTCAAGCGCGATGTAAAATTTTCGCAGTACCCACGGTTGGTACCGGTGAAATGGCATTCCGTGCACCGTGTGCAAAATGGCGGGGACCCGCTCCGCCCAGGCAGCCCGGCGTCCCAAGATCCCAGCTTTTGACGAATGCGTGTGCACGACATCGGGCCGCCAATCTCGAATCAAACCGCGGATGTCTTTCTCGCAGCGCCACTCCCGAAGTGGGGCAGGATCACGAACCAGGTGTGGGGTTTCAATTCGCTCGACTTTTTCGGGGACATCATTCTTCATGGACCCTTCTGGACCGTGAATAGGACCATGCACCAGCGCCACCGAATGGCCACGATCCCGCTGACCTTGACACGTCAACAGTGTGTTTTCTTGCGAACCACCGCGAATCAAACGCGTTGAGATGTGCATGATTCGCAAACTCATGGCAACTCCGGCGCCCAATGCCACCGCTCATCTGGGTAACGAAGCCATTCAAGGCAGAGTCCCTGCGCTGGGGCCGTGGGCCCAGAGTGACCTCGGTCAAGGGAAAGCAGGGCTTCACGAACCCAGTCCACATTTCGATATCCACGCCCAACTTCAACCAGCGTTCCGGAAATGATGCGAACCATGTTGTACAGGAAGCCCGATCCCTCCACGACGATTCGCAGTCGATGTTCATCAAGCGATTCAACATCACATCGGTGAACGGTTCGGACTGTGGTCTCGCGGCCGTGGTCCAATTTGGTGAACGCCAAGAAATCATGCGTCCCCACCAAACACTGGGCCGCTTCATGCATGGGCACTGGATCCAAGGCGTGTGCTGTAAAGGCCACAAAGTTCCGATCAAACAGTGGGCGAAGCACACCATGTTTGCCGCCGTGAGCCCAAATGTAAGAATACTGCTTGGTCGTCGCTTCACTTGAAGGAGTGAAGTCATGCGGCGCTGGAGCAGCATCTGTAATCAAAACATCCTCTGGCAAGCGACTGTTGATCGCTGCGGCCAACCGAGACACCGGAACTTGCCCGCGATAGTCAAAACAAGCCACCTGTCCTTTGGCGTGCACGCCGGCATCGGTCCGGGAAGCACCGTGAACCACGACCGGCTCTCCAACCACCCGGCCGATGACACTCTCAAGCGTGGCTTGGACGGTCCGGATCACTTCTCCCGTGGGAGGATCTTGACGCTGCCACCCACTAAAGGCGGTGCCGTCATAGGCCACGGTCAAGCGAAAGCGCGGCACGGTCAGTTTCCGAACAAATTCTTCGTCCCGAACATTCCTTTTGCCTCAAACCACGCGAGTGCTTCGTCCACTGAAGCAAAGATTCGGGTCGCGGTCTCAGTAATGAATGGGCTTGGACTCTTGGCCGGCTTCCACACCACATAAACCTCTTTGGTGTGTTCCCATGCGTGTTGAAGTTCTCGCTCCACACCACTGGACAATCCGGGGACGCCGCCGGGCAGTTCGGGGACCAGTGACACGATCATGTCCGACTGGTCGATGAGTTTGAAATCCCGCATGTAAATCTGACCATCGATGTCACCGGCAATATCCAAGATCTCACGAACTGGAATGCGAAGGTCCTCGGTCTGATCAAAACCACCACCGAACTCATGAGGCTCCACATCGACAAAATCTTTGCCTTCTTTCGCGGCGAGAATCGCACGGTCCAAAAGCAATTTTTCATCGACATCCGCTGGGTCAAATGTAATGAAATGCTCCGCGAGTGCGGCCCGGAACTTGGCGATCTCAGCCAAGACATCTGGCATATCTACCACGTGGCTCATGGGGAAGGACGGGTAGACCTTCCGCATCTCTGGACGACTGACCAAACGACGACAGGTTTCGTGGGTGGCGTTGTGCCGACCACGGCTAAGAATGTAGAAATCATTGGGACAGCCCATCGCCTGCGCTAGTAGCTCGGTGGCCAAGATCTCTTCTTCTCGCCAAACCATGCAATCTTTCAACGTGGCGTCAATCTCGTGCTCTTTGTGCAGACGGGCGTGCACCATCTCGATGTTGTCAACCAAACAAATGAACATGTTGGGCTGGAGAGCTTGCATCTGATCGAAATCAAATGCGCTGAACAAGCCATGACGCCAGCGAAAGGTGGCATGGGTATTCACAATGAGATCCGGATGATCCTCAAGTGGCTGGCTTCGGTTGATGATGTCCTTGAAAGCGGCGCGACGAAGAGATGCGAGCCGCGAGATCGGAAGATCAAGAATTCTTCCCCCCCGAACATCTGTCGCCTCGTCGTACATCATCTTGCCCACGTGGAAGGAATCAATACGATCCCCCCCCTGCCCAGCCAGGTCCACGACCTGCCGAAGGTAGTCGGCTTTATCCATTCCAATTTGACCGGTCACAACTGCTCGCATAAGAACAGTTTACTCGCCGCAGCGCCCAAACCCTCACACCAAGAATCGTTCTCCGGCCCCCAAATGTTTTGGGAGGGCAAGTGACGCCAAATCCTGCGGGCAAGTGGCGGTCGAGGGCCGAATTTCAAGTTCTGATTCGGGCTCTCCCTGCTCATTCCGACTGATATCAACCCCAGCAGTCGTGAGCCAAGTGCCAGCTCGTGCACATTGAGCGGCCCGGCTCGTCTGCGGAGAATCCTGCCCCTCAGCATTTTTGATTGGGGCAAATTCTTGGGCCCGCTCAGCCTCGACCACGATGGGTCGACTCGCTTGCGGGAGAGCATCAAAGATGAAGGCTTCGTACTTCAGAGCATTTGGGGCAAGTGGCTCGTGCATCGTGCCCGTGGAATCATCAAAGAAGGGGACTTTCTTAATCGCCCGGTGGAAAGGAAGCCCTCCCTCGGCGGTAACACGGGAAAGAAAGTCCAAACTGAACGCATGGACGGCCATGTTGCCGGCCCGAAAACGCAGGGTCCCATCTGAATCGGTGGCTTCGGCAATATCCGGCGGGAGGTCGGAATATTCCAAAACCGTTAACTCTCCATCGCGCACCCCAAACACCCCGACCTTCTCATCAGGCTCCCTTTTGGCCACCGCTTTGCTGGTCGCTTCTCCGCTGGAAAGATCTTCGTCGACGTGAAGCCCCAAGAACACCGGGTCAAGGGCACGGACCAAGGGGTTGTCAACTTGAAAATAAGACAGGTGGCCCACTCCTTGTGCGCGGAGCTTGGCCAGAAGTCCTGAACCAGCCAACGCACGCAGGGTTCCGCCATGACCATCAGGATTGAATGCAATTTTATCGGGGCCCGCCAGCAACACTCTGCCTGATTCCCGATCCAACGAAGGCATGACACCTTGGATAAAAAAGTGAATCGTGCGGGGATCCAAACCAAAATGTTGATGCTTGTCAAAGAAGTCCACCGTTGCACCATGATTCAGGGGACTGGTCATGATGCACCACTGGACCGGCTGACCGTAACGAACTGTTTCTCGAAGGATTTGCCCGGCAAACTGCGCAAACAAGGAATCACCGGAAATCGGCGCCGAGGGGTAAGTACCCTTTGGGCCATCCCAACCAAGACGAGATCCTTGGCCACCCGCCACGGTCAAACAGGCCACTGTTCCCCGGGCCAGCAAATCTTCACCCCGTGACCGCGCCTTGGCTCGAAGTGTGCTCTCCTCGAGCCCAATTAACGTTGGTGTTTGAGGGTGACCCTGAGTGGAATGACCCTCTTTGCCGTTCCACAATTGCTGCAAGCGCGGCAAATCCAAGCGTGCGAGATCATTGCGGAATCTCGCCTCTTGTTCACCGGACAATTGATCCAGCCGATGCAACAGGTGCAACTGTCCCGCCGCTTCAAATGCTTCGGTATGAAGTGAAGACATCAGTGCCAACGCCTTTACGTGGGATCCGCAGGTGACGTCCAACCGTCAGGCAAATGGCGAACGGTCTTTCCGGTACGCAGATAGATGACCTGCTCCGCAATATTTGTTGAATGATCCGCCACTCGCTCGAGCTGTGCGACTGTAGAACGCAAACGAAAGGCATAGCGAACGGGCATTTCTGTGGCTGCTACTTTTTGTTCTGCCGACAGAAGAATTTCGTTTCGAAAACGATCGACGGTATCGTCGAAAGCCAAGACCTGAGCGGCCAAGTCTTCATTGAGATCGGCAAAGGAACGGGCTGCATCTCGGGTCATTCCCACCACGCTGTTGGCCATGACCCGAAATGCAGGGTCTGGCGCACGATCAAGATCTTCGCGGTGGTGCAGCACAATCTCAGCAATGTTGACACCAGAGTCTGCAATGCGTTCCAACTCGTTGTTGATTTTGACGATGGTCAGCACAGAACGAATCCTGGCGTGGTCCGTCTCGCCCATCGCCAACAAAGGCACTGAAGCCCGCTCGATCTCGACATCCACTCGATCAATTTCATCATCGGCCATGACTGCGGCACGAGCCTTGTCCTCATCGAGGTCAAACCATGCCTCAACGGCCGAGAGCAACAGACTCTGGACCCGTTCTCCTTGGCGGACAAGGTCCGATCGAATCGCAGCGTGGGCATCTTCAAAGGGCATGATGTGAATCTATCGGCTCGGTTGGTGGCGGAACCTTGATTCGGACCCTACGCTCCCCACGTGATTCAGCTTGGCGTCAATATTGATCATGTGGCCACGATTCGTCAGGCCCGCCAGACTTGGGAGCCCGACCCTGTCTGGGCGGCTGCAGAGGCCCATCTCGGTGGAGCCGACGGCATCACCGTGCACTTACGCGAAGATCGCCGGCATATTCAGGACGACGATGTGCGGCGGCTCAGAGAGCTGGTTCACATCAAACTCAATCTGGAAATGGCCGCGACGCCAGAAATGGTCAAGATTGCCCTGGCAACGAGCCCACACTCAGTGATGTTGGTTCCAGAAGGTCGCCAGGAGGTCACCACCGAAGGTGGGCTTGATCTTGTCTCGGAGCGACAGCGTCTGCAACCGCTCCTCGATCAACTGCATGACGCTGGCCTCCGAACCAGCGCCTTTATCGACGCTATCCCGGAGCAGATTGACGCAGCCGCCGAGATGGGGTTTGGAATCTGCGAAGTACACACCGGACCCTACGCACATGCATTCCACGAATACGGCCGTGATTCTGAGGCTCCGCAAGTCATTGAATCGCTCGCGCAACTGGACGCGGCCGGGCGTCGAATCCAAGCTGCAGGCATGAGATTTAACGCCGGTCACGCTTTGAATTACTACAACGTGCAACCGATCGCGGCCCTTCAAGGCGTGCGAGAACTGCACATCGGGCATTCCATTGTTTCTCGAGCCGTCTTGGTCGGAATTCGGGATGCGGTCCGAGAAATGAAATCACTGATCCGAGAGATGGCTTGATGAGTACCCCCCCGGTTGATCATGCAGGCGTGCCCTATCGCATTGCCGTTCTTGTCCACTTGACTGATGGGGAAGGTCGTCGACTGCTGCTTCACCGCACCAAGGAGCCCAATGCCGGAATGCACTCACCTGTGGGCGGCAAGTTGGAAGTGGAAGATGGTGAATCGCCGCACACCTGTGCGGTCCGAGAAGTGCATGAAGAAACCGGCGTCATCCTGCAAGAAAGTGAAATTCATTTGCTCGGCATGGTGAGCGAGCGGGCGTTCGAGAACACCAACCACTGGCTGATTTTTGTGTACGAAGCGACCCGTACCATTGACCCAAGTGAAATCACATCCATGACCATGGACGAAGGCGAACTCAAATGGGTTGCCGACAAAGATGTTGTCGATGTGGGCATCCCCGATACCGACCGGGAGATTTTGTGGCCCCAAGTTCAAGACCACTCCCCGGGCGGGTTCTTTGTTGTGCATATTGATTGCGGTGGAGATTCGCTGGTGCCGACCTTGCACCAATCTCACCCCGCTCTACGCCAGTAGTTACAAATCTGCCGCTTGAGCTGCGTGCGCGACCAAGGCAGAGGCTTGTTCAGTTGTGTCTGCTTCAGCAATCAAACGAACAATCGGCTCGGTGTTCGAAGGTCGGACATGGACCCAACCTTCAGGCAAGTCCACTCGCACACCATCGAGGTCATTGATTTGTCCACCGGAGAACGCTCCGCGAACAGCATCCAGTACTTTTGGCACGGCGGCTCGACCACCTATCGCCGACAAGTCACGCTTTTCTTTCACCATGGCGAGTGATGGAAGATCTGCCACCAATGCTGATAGCGGTCGACCCTCTTCTGCCAACAGGTCCATCACCATCGCCATACCAGTGATGGAATCCCGAACTTTGACCACTTCGGGATCGATGACTCCGCCATTGCCTTCACCGCCGAGAATCGCGGACGTCTGCTCCATGACATCCACGACATTGGCTTCACCCACTGCAGATCGAACCACCCTTGCGCCGGGAAAGTTCTCAGCAATGTGGTCGATCATTCGACTGGTCGACAGGTTGGCGACCACGGTGCCCGCACCACGGTGCCGAAGTACCCAGGTTGCCGCAAGGGCGAGAGTGCACTCTTCATGAATAGGGATGCCACGTTCATCGACCAAGACCAAACGGTCGGCATCCGGGTCTTGGGCAAAGCCAGCCACTGCGTTACAGGCGCGAACCCGATCGCATAAATCACCGAGATGAGCTGGGACCGGTTCCGCAGGACGGGCAAAAACCCCATGGGGTTCTCCATACAAATGCTCATAAGGAACATCCAACGCAGCAAAAAGCAGACGCCCTCCCTCGCAACCTGCCCCATTCACTGAGTCCAAAACAACCGGGCCAGACACTGAACGAACGGGGACCGCGGCAAGCGCACGCTCCACATGTTGTTGAGTCAGAGTGTTGTCAGACCCACTCTGTCCGGAACCCCCGGTGAGCAAATCATGGTTGTGGAAGCGGGCAATGATCTGTTCGGCGATCGCCGCTGGGGGCGCTACACCGCGATGGTCCAAACACTTGATGCCATTCCATTCGATGGGATTGTGGCTGGCGGTCACCATGAGTCCCCCGGCCGCACCAAACTTCGAAACGGCAAAACCTACGGTTGGTGTCGCCGCGATACCCAAATCAACCACGTTGCATCCGGCTCCCTGCAGGCCCAATCGGGCGGCCGCCACCAACGCCTCCCCCGATGGACGAGGATCACGACCCAAGACCACCTGAACGCTCCCCTTACCCACAGAACGCAAATGGGAGCCCCAGGCTGCGGCGTAGCGCTCCGCGACCTCCGGCGTCATGGTGGCTCCAACGATGCCACGGGCACCAGAAACAGAAAGCATCAGGGGCGCATCACTCATGAAGGGAACGCTAGCATCGTCGCGTGCCTTTTGAGTTGCGTATCGAACGAACATTCTCTGCCGCCCACGCCATCGTGATCCAAGGGGAGCGAGAACCGCTTCACGGTCACGATTGGCGGGTCCTGGTTGCGGCACGTGGCCCCGAACTTGATCAGGAGGGACTGCTCTGCGATTTTCACGCCATTGAGCAACAAGTGGATGCGATCATCAAGCCATTTCACAATCGGAATCTGAACGAAATCCCACCGTTCGACAAACGCAATCCCACCGCCGAAGCAATCGCTGAGCACATCCACCACGCACTGATCAAAAAGATGCCACAAGGGGCAACTTTGCATCGGGTTGAAATTGGGGAAGCTCCGGGATGTACCGCGGTCTACGGAGTCTCGCTGGTTTAACGATCGCGAGGATCAACCGACTTGTCGTGCATTCGATGATTTTCCAGTGCTCTTCCATTCTTGCCTTGCAAGGTCGCACGAATGGAATCCACAATGCTTTGTACGGTTTGATTGCCTGAAAACTGGTCGAGCAGCATCGCGCAGGTGGATTCTTGATCACCGCTTGGCTCTCGATAAAGCATGCGATACGACTCCAAAACTGCGTGAATTTCATCTTCAGGCATTTGACTTCGTTGCATCCCCACACGGTTGCAACCTCGAACTTCAGCCGGTGTGCCATCGACCATCATCCAAGGTGGGACGTCTTTGATCACCCGAGCCAAACCCGCCAAAAAAGCACCGGTGCCGATGGTGGTGAAATGATGGACGCCAGCTCCGCCGCCCAAGTTGGCACGGTCACCGACCACCACATGTCCACCCAACATCACATTGTTGGCGATGATGCACAAGGAACCAATGTGGCAATCGTGCCCCACATGGCTTCCTGCCATGATGAGGTTTCGGTTGCCGAGGGTGGTGATGCCACCTCCCTGCACCGTGCCACGATGCACGCTGCTGTGCTCACGGAAGCTGTTCTCGTCACCGCACTCCAGGCTGACTTGTTCGCCCTTCCACTTAAGATCTTGCGGGTCACCACCAACCACCGCAAACGGGTGAACCGTGCAACCCCGACCAAGGGTGGTATCTGGACCAACCACCGCATGGCCCCGAAGCACACAACCTTCACCCAATCGACTTCGAGCACCGACCATCACAAATGGTCCAATCTCACACCCCTCAGCAATGTGCGCTGTGGCATCTATTTCCGCAGTGGGGTGGATGGTCATGTGTATCACGCGTCAATCGACGCTGTCCTCCTCGATGAGCATAAAGCGAATTCTCGCCTCCGCCGCCAACCTTCCAGCAACCGTGGCTCGACATCGAACTGAGATGATCCTGGCTCGCACCTGAATTGTTTCCGCTTCCAGAACCAACTGATCGCCCGGCGTCACTGGCTTTCGAATTTTGACGCCATCCAAACTCAACAGCACCGGGGTCTTTCCAGTGTTGTCGATGGTGTTGGAGACCAAAAGGCCACCCAGCTGGGCCATGGCTTCGACGATAAGGACCCCAGGCATGATGGGAACATTTGGGTAGTGCCCTTGGAAGAATGGCTCGTTGATGCTGACGTTTTTGATGCCGATCGCTTTGCGATCGCCATCGAGTTCAAGGACACGGTCCACCAACAACATGGGGTACCGGTGGGGAAGGGCACGCTGAATGGATCGAATATCCATGGCACGGCCTTCACGCAGTAATTTGGGATCAACCGGAAGGTCGTGAACCAAGGAGAGTGCCAACCGGCGATTCAGCTCGTGTCCTGATCGTGCGGCAAACAAACGCCCTTGAATCCGCCGGCCGGTGAGTGCGAGGTCACCAATCAAATCCAAGATCTTGTGTCGGGCGGGCTCTTCGGGGAATCGAACTTCGGTTCCGATGGGCCCATCCGGACCAAAAACGAGCATGTCGCCTTCGCGGTGGTGCCGACCCAAACCCGCTTGCCGCAAAGCCTCGGCCTCTTCTTCCAAACAGAAGGTCCGCGCGGGGGCAATCTCGGTCGCAAAAGTGGCGGGAGTGAGGGCCAATCCCACAGACTGGCGGAGAATGCGGCCGTCATCGAGGCCGTCATCTCGGCTGTAATCCAAGTCGTACATCACTTCCAAGCCACCCGCCTTGGCTGGCGCAAGGCCAACCAACGCTTGCTCCTCAGACTCTGCTGTCAAACTTTCGGGGTGCAGTACCTCGGCTGGTTCGTCCTGTTCGACGATGCCAGCGTCAAGAATTGCATCGACAAATGTCTTGGCTGATCCATCAAAGCCTGGAGGTTCGGTGGCGTCCATCTCAATCCGAACATTGTCAATTTCCAGTCCCGCCAGTGCCGCAAGCAAGTGCTCAACTGTTTGGACGCGGACTTCACCAAGTTCCAAAATAGTGCGGCGCTCTGCACGTCGAGCAAATTTCACCAGGGCGGGGATCTTGACCACTGGTTCTAGATCCGTGCGGAGAAAGACCCGTCCGGTTCCCGGTTCAGCCGGTATCAGTCGCAAGCGGCAATGGTCACCGGTCAGCAGACCGGGACCCTCAAGTTCGATCGATGCCGCCAGCGTCCGCTGCAACGGGCTTGATTCAGAAATGGAAGCAGGGGAAGCGCTCATGATGATTGCCCGGGTTTGGCACGTGCCAGCCTACGAACCAAGGCCACCGATCGCAAGAATTGTCGGTGAGGCCGAGCCGGAGAGCCAGACCAAATTTCACCCGCCGGAACGTCCGAGATTACACACGAATCCATCCCAATAGTCGCGCCTTGATGCACGGTCACGTGATCCTTGACCGTAGCCCCGCCCGCCAGAACAACGTCGTCTTCTAAAACCGAAGAGCCAGCAACCCCCGACATACCACTCATGCGAACGCGATCGCCAACCCTTGCGTTGTGTCCAACCTGGCAGAGGTTGTCAATCTTGACGTCATGACCAATGGTGGTATCCGTCAAGAGACCGCGATCCACACAAGATTGCATACCAAGTTCAAAGCGGTCGCCAATGCGAACCGAAGCCAAATGAGTCAACCGGTGTGCCGGTCGGCCAGGTGCGTAATCGAAACCAAATCCCTCTCCGCCAACCACGGCATGCTCATGCAGCGTGCCGTCTTCACCCAGAACACAGCCACGACCCAAGACCGCATGTCGTCGCAATCTTGATCTGGCCCCAACGGTGGCACGTGCGGCCACATGGGACCCCGCCTCAAGAATGACGCCGTCGTGCAATGACGCGCCGGGACCAACGTGTACAAAGGGGCCGATGCAAATTCCCGGGGCCAAGACCACACTCGGAGCAATAACTGCTGAGGGATGAACTCCAGCTTCAGGGATGTCCTCTTCCGGCGCAAACAACGCCAGCATCCGACGCAAAGGGGCTTCGTCGACCAAGACCAGCGTCTTCCCATCAACGTCGCCAAACGCTTCAAAGTCTTTTTTACGCAGAACCACCGTCCCGGCGGCGGAGGCGCGAGCCGAATCCAACCAAGCCGGGCTGGAAACCGCGATCACATTTCCAAACGTTGCACGCTCTGGTGCCGATGGCCCCACAATTTCACGCAAAGGATCTCCCACCACCTCGGCATCAAGGCATGCGGCAAGCTCCTCAGCAGTCTTGGGGTGGTTCAGAGTTCGTTCATCCGACTGGTGACGATGCTGGTGACATCGGCCACTGGTTCAGCGTGCAGCACCGATTGTTTCAAAATGGCATCTCTCACCACATTTGGGTCAAGCGATTCCGGAACGGCAAATGGAGTTCGGGGCAAAACCACCGACCAACCTCGTTCGGCGGCAAGAGAAGCCATTGCTCGCTGGGCCAAGTTGTGAACTTCTTCGAGGATCCGAGCATTTTCTGAACTGATCCGAAGCTCCATCATGCGCTGCTGAGCCCGGAAGGCGTTGGCTTTTTCCAGAAGCTTCTCTTCGAGGCGAACGCGCTCCGGAGAATCTGGAGTGAGGATGCCAGACTGCAAATCATTTCGAATCGTGGTGATTTCATCTGCCATCACTTGGACGTCGCTTTGCATCTTTTGACCGATCTCACGCAAGCGAGCGTCCTCACGGCTCCATGCATCTGATGCTTGGATTGCAGCGACCACATCCACCACGACCACCGGGCCCTCAGCGCTTCGGGAGAATCCAAGGACCAGAGCGGACAACACACAGCCCACCATCAACATCACAGTTCGTGGTCGGCTCATATCACTCTCCTTGAGGGCCGGCGGCCCAGCTTCGGTTCATTTGGTCCAAAATGATCGGGGTCGCATTGATCGATGCTCCGGAATACAGAATGCGGCGATTCCGCATGAAATCTTTGTATTGCGCTTCGAGAGGCGCATCTCGACCAGGCAAAAATTCCGCCGACGAATCATCGGCAACGACCACATCCCAACCTCGGGACTCCGAAGTGCTCTGGATTTCTTGTCGGAGGGCCGCGAAGACAGATTGCCAAAGCTTCACACGCTCTCGTTCGAGGATGTCACTCCAGTACCCCATCTTTCCCTCGAGTTGGAACTCAAGATCTTTGTACGCCAAGATGGCGTCGCGCTGGTCAGCTGAATCCTTGGCGGACTCCATCGCTGTTTGGGCCTTGTCCAGCCGGGACTGCCATACATCACGTTCGGCTTGAATCTCGGAGGCACGGACTTGCAGTTTGCGTTCTGCGTCAGCGCGCTGTTCAAGGCCAGCAATCACTTCCTCAATATCCACCACCGCCACAACCACGGCCGAAGCGCTACTGGCCGTCGTGCCATCGGCCATATCGGCCCCAATCCAGCCCACCAGCACTGCCAGTGGGAACCAACTTGCGACTCGCATAGACGAACTCCAACAAGATCACACGGACCTTGGATTCAGTATGTACAGGATACCCCGTCCACCGGTCTCGGCTCAGAAGGGCAACTCTGCCCGGAAGGACAGCATTTGGGTTTGGTCCAGATCCTCTTGGGCGATTGGCCAAGCCAAATCAATGGCCATCGGGACTGGCCCCAAGAATGGCAGATAAAAGCGGCCACCAATTCCAGCAGAGACCCGCCAAGACTCCACCCCAGGCTCAGAGAGAACCGTTCCGGAGTCAACGAAAAACGCCAGCGAGAAATTCTCGCCCACCAAGGGATGCTCGTATTGCAATCCCGCAAAAGCGAGGAATGTTCCTCCGATGGGATCTGAGCTTGGCTCCCCATCGCTGACCCGAACAGATTTGGGACCAATGGTTCGGTTCTCAAAGCCGCGAAGGGAATTGCCTCCGAGGTAATACCGCTCCCACAATGGAACTCTGGGCACGCTGTCGAAGATATTCCCCACTCGAGCATTCCAGCGCAGAACCCGATTGCGGCCCTGATCATCAGTCCCCAGCAAGGCAAACTGTGTCCAATCCAAATCCATCTTCCACCAGTTGAAGTCTCCACCCAGGAATCCCACTTGCTCCATAGAGAATTCAATGGTGCCGCCATCGGTTGGCCGGAAATAACTGCTCAGAGTCGTTCGTCGTAATTTGAGGCCAACCCCATTGACGGTCGATCGGTCCCCATCCAAAAAGTATTCGATGGGGACGTCATCACTCGAGGGGTCAACTTCGGCGGCGTCACTCCGCAAAGTCAATGATGCGTTCCAGTTGTTGCCAAATCGTCGATCCACACCAACACTGGCTCGACGCGAAGACTCTGTCTGCCTGCTGTACTGACGCTCCTGCCACGTCAAATTGGTTCGAAAGCCCCATTCGGTGTCGAAGACGCGCGGCTCCTCAAAGTTCAGGCTGTAGCGAAAGAGCTCTGTGCCCGGCTGAATGGTGAGTTGGAAGTTCTGCCCGCCGCCACGGAATCCTTCACGAAGACCTTCAAGCCCCCATGATTCCGGAGGGCGAGTGGCATCAAAATTGGATTGGCTATAGCGGAACTCCCCATAGATTCCGCTGTCCGAACCAAGCGCTCCCCCGAAAGAGATTGAACCGGTGTTGCGTTCTCGAACAAAAACCAAGAGGTCACGTTCACCCGGTCGATCAGGTTTTCCGGGCTCAATTTGAACCCGTACCTCGCTGAAGTGCCGCAAATTATCGAGTCGACGCTCAGCTTCTTTGATTCCAGTTTTGTCAAAGGGTCGACCAGGCCGAAGATCAAGTTCGCGGCGGATGACCTTGTCTCGAGTAACCACATTGCCTCGAATATTGATCCGCCCCACCGTCGACATGGATCCTTCGGTGATCTTCAGTTGGAGATCGATCTTGACGCCTGGTCCCGGGCGAACCGGCCGGTCTTCGATCAGCACATCAAGGTATCCGAGGGAGTGATACCCCGATTCAACCTTCTCGATGGCCGCAGCAATACCCGCCTGCTCCCAAGGCTTTCCGAGCTCAAGTTCCAGCAATGACTGAACCTGATCGGCATCCAAAACCGCCTCGTCACCTTCGCTGATTTCAATGCGAATACCACCCAGTTGATATCGGGAGCCTTCCAACACGAAAAAAGTCACGATGGCTTCGCGATCATCGGGGCTTCGGGTCACCGACCAATCCACGCGGGCATCACGCCAGCCACGGCCGCGGTAAAAATCTCGAACTGCTTTGGCGTCCTCATCAAGTTTTGATTCGTCAAGCGTCCCTGATTCCAACAACAAAATGGCCGGCTTCACCGCAACCAACTGCCGCAGGCGATCACCCTTCACAGAAGAATTCCCCTGGAATCGAACCGATCGCACTTTGGCTCGAGGTCCCTCGCTGACCAGCAAGATTAAATTTTCAGGCTGGCCCTCACTTACAAACTGAACACGAGATTCCAAATAACCTTCACTGCGCATCCACAGTTCAACATCACGCGCGGCCCGTTCCAAAAGCGCCTCGTCACGTATCGAACCCAGTAATCGTGGCACGCGGTTCAGAATATTTTCCGAACTCAAACGACGATTTCCCTGAATCTCAACCGAACGAATGATGGGCGCCAGAACCACGCGATACACCAGATCAACCGCACCGTCCGGTCGCTCAGTAACTTTGGCCCCCACTTGGGAAAAGCGTCCCAATTCCGTAAGGCGCCGAATGTCGGCCCGCACAATTGAGGCATCAAGCGGAGAACCCGCAAGGCTCCGCAGGTTGTTCAGGGCCAGACGAGTGTCGGATTCGGTTCCGCCCAAAACACGGACACTCCCGACCGGACGACCGGACAGGGTCACCATCAGATCCTCCGCCCCCGCGAAGGAGGGACAGAGCATCCATATGGTCAGAATCAGGATGCGGGACGCAACCGACATGTGGGGGGAGGATACCCCCCGCACGGGTTCAACTGAGCCATATGGAGGCAATCATCCCCAATGCGAAGAGAACCAAGGCCATCGTGCCCAAACCATCGGTCTCGGTTGGGTGAGCGAGCGCCCGAGCTGAGGGGTGGGTCTGGGGTCGACGGCGACGGGCTTCTGTTGATCGGGGGTGCGACATCTTCATTCTCCAGTCACCCTCGTCGACCAAGAACGCAGACCAAACAAGTCCCAACAGGACAATCATCCCGGCTGGGGTCGGGTCATTCCGGCAACTCCGGCAATCCGGCATGGCTACGCTGTGGGTATGTCCGAGAACGCACTGCACCGCACCCCGCTCTACGACCGACACTGTGCACGAGGAGGCAAGCTTGTGCCCTTCGCCGGTTGGGAAATGCCATTGCACTTTGGCTCCATCCTCGAAGAGCACCGCGCAACCCGTGCTTCAGGTTCCATCTTTGACGTCAGCCATATGGGCCGTCTGTCTCTTACCGGTCCCCAAGCTGAGGGCCTGCTGGATCGAGTGGTCACCCGGAAAATTTCTGGGATGAAAGACGGTCAGGCTCGATATGGATTGGCCTGCCGAGAAGATGGTGGCACGATCGACGATCTCATTGTGAACCGAATGGGACCTGAAGATTTCTTGGTCGTATGCAATGGAGCCAACCGAGAATGTGTGGTCAAACACCTGCAAAGCCACAACACCACTGGTGCTGAAATTTCAGATGACACCGTGGGCTCAACCATGGTTGCCGTTCAAGGTCCCGCAGCGGTTCGAAGGATGACTGCACGTTGGCCACACCTGAGTGATATGAAGAGATATCGATGTGGGCTCATTGAGCATGGTGAACACAGTCTTTTTGTCGCGAGAACCGGATACACCGGCGAAGATGGCTTTGAAGTCATCGCCCCTGGTTCAGCCACCGAAGCCGTCATTGAGCTTCTTGATGATCTGGCCAACCACGATGTGGTGGATGCCGGTCTGGGTGCGCGGGATAGCCTTCGGCTTGAAGCAGCAATGCCGCTCTATGGACACGAACTCTCTGAATCCAAAGACCCCATCGCCGCGGGGTTGCGATTCGCCGTAACTCTGGAAAAAGAAACACCTGGATTTATTGGTCAAGAAGCCCTGCGTCAAAAAGCTGAGCAAGGTGTTCCCGCCACACTGGTGGGACTTCAAATTCAAGCCCCACGCGCCGCAAGACAAGGCGCAGTGGTAAAGAAGCAAAACGAAGAGATTGGCGAAGTCACCAGCGGTGTTGTCTCACCCACCATGCAGCAATCTATTGCCATGGCCATGGTGGCCACCGAGTGGAGCACCGAGGGCACGATCTTGCAAGTCGAGATTGGCCGGAACGTGGCTGAAGCCACGGTCGTACCCATGCCTTTTTACAAGCGGTCCTGATTCAATTTACAAATCAACCCTCTGACGGATCTTGCGACGCTCTTCGAACCATCGCACAGGATGCCCTGATTCGATCGCACTTCGGATACGGCCCAAAGCCTCCGATTCCAACTGGCGAACGCGTTCTCGCGTCAAACCAATTCGAGCTCCGATTTCTTTCAGAGTCAACGGCTGCTCTCCTTGCAAACCAAAGCGGAGACGGAGAATGCTGGCGTCACGCTCATCGATGACGTCAAGAAGCTGCATCACCACGCTGTAAATTTCTCGATTGCCCGACAGTTCCTCGGGCGCAACCTGGCTGGCATCGGCAAAGGTTTCAGAGAACCCCCGCTGTTCATCGTCATTCGCGGTGGAAATTGTGCTGGCGGATTGGGTATCCATTGCCTGTCGAACAACGGCGTATTTCCGGGGTGGAACGGAAAGCAACTTTGCCATTTCCGGATCGGTGGGCGAGCGACCATGCTTTTGCTCAAAATCACGGGCAAACTCCTTGGCTCGAGCAATGAGCTCCACCATGTAAGCCGGGATATGCACTGGCTGTCGAGCATGCAAAAGCGTTCGCTTAATGGCCTGCTTGATCCACCAGGAGGCATAGGTTGAGAATCGTGCCCCTTGGGCAGGATCAAAACCTTCCGCTGCTCGAATCAGGCCGACATTGCCCTCTTCGATCAAATCAGCCAAGGTCATACCTCGGTTGTTGTAGTTCTTACTGATGGCGACCACCAGACGAAGGTTCGCTCGGATCAATCGATCTTTCGCGTTATGACATCCGTCGTTAATGATGGACCACCCGAGCTGACGCTCTTCGAGCGGGGTCAGGAGATTGGTGCGTCCGATCTCCTGCAGGTAATGCTCGAGTTCTCCGTGGCTTCTGGACATTCTTGGCCTCGCAGGATCAACTGATCCGTCATTCCATACGGCGTGATCCACGAAACGGATCCGCCAGATAAATCCATCGGTCGAGGAAGATGCGGTGTCAAATGAACGACAGCAAGATCTTTTGGAACCGGTTGGGCAAACTGCACGAACGGAACAAACAGACCCACACAGAGTCGGCGGTTTTTGCGCGTAGATTTTTGGAACGCTGAAGTGATTCCGCCAGTCGGCGACAAGAAGTGTCGTCTTTCAGCCCTTTCTGACACCAGGAACGATCAATAGGCTTTCTGAAAAGCCTCCACAGCCGAGCGAAATTGAGGCCCTCCGAGTTCCGGAAACGACGCACGCAACCTTTCCACTCGGGCCCAGAGTTCATCTTGAGGGGTGCCGATCCGTTGCAAAACGTCGAGCATGCTGAGTTGACTCTCCCAAAAAACATTGGGCAACTTTTGGGGCGAAGTTGCCCGCGCCAGACGCCGAAAAGTTTTCATCGGTTCAACCAAGGCCTCTCGATCTGGGCCAGCCAGGATCAACTGGCACCGAGCTTGGCCAAGCAGCCAAGGCGCGGCATCAGATTGGATGATCAAAAGGCGGTCGTAGGCCAGAAGTCCCGAGGCGGCGTCACCCAGAAGCAAATGGCTGTCCGCTACCAACTCCAGCCATGCAGAGGACGGCTCTTCTTGCCCTGAAATCCAGGGGTCAAAAACCTTCAGAACCTCACGAAGGGCTGATTCTTGACTGGTCTGATCTCCGTTGGGCGTAGAAAGGCTCATGGCTCGTGCAGCCGAAGAAAGTCGGTCCCGAAGCATGCCAGCAACCACCGGGCCCAAACGATCCGGGGCGCGGTTCAATTGCTCCGACAGAGCCGTCGACATGAATTCACCAAGCTCCGAACCAAGACGAACCTCAACCCGAAGACGGTCTTCCAGCATGTCCCCATCAAGAATGGTCGGCCAAGGGTCCTGATTCAGAATATTTCTTGCTGAGCGTGGTCCATCGAGCGCGAACGCCACTTCGACCGCGGTCAAGCGGTACTCACCAGACAACTTTGGATCTGTGGGACTCTTGACGGCTCGGGATTTTAAAAAGGACGACTTAAAATCATTAAGTCGCGATCTGACTTCCCGCGCGACAGGAACCCTTGCCTGGGAATCCGCGCGAACAACACGCTGACGCTCCATGGCAAATACCGCCGCATGCACCTCTGGAGAATCTGGTTGCTCCTGCACAACCTGATTGAAGTGTGGCAAAGCGCGTGAATACTCCTCAAATCCCGCGAAACACTTTGCCAACGCCAACTGGTCTTCTGCGGTGTTGATCATGGGCTCCAGCGCATTCAACAACTCCACGGTGACATGCTCAGAGTCGACTTCGACGACGGCGGCACAAGTTTGAAGCAGTAGCGTTACGGCCGTCCACTGCTCTGGAATAGACGGAAGAGACCTGCGATCTGGTGTCGATCCGAACGGTGCACCGAAGGCCGCCTGGCGAAGCAGTGGGATGGCTTGATCAAGATCTTGCGCTCGCAGAGCCTGCACACCAAGAACATAAGAAGCCCGGCAGAACGCGGAGGGATCGGCGTTTTCTGCCATTGAATCTTGAATCGCACGCTGAAAGAGAAGATTCGATTTTTCCGGATGGCTTGGTGCGATCAACAATGCAATCGCTACCAATCCGCAGGGCGGCGCACTTTGAACCAGCAAGTCTGCACGCAATGACCCCTGCCAACTGGACCACAACCGGGCAACACGCTGCCCCGTTAAACCGGACCAGTCAGGACCAGATCCCCGAAGATGATTTCGAATTTTGAACCACGCCTCAAAGCTCTTCTGCAATCCTTTTTTTGACATTGGTGCATCAGATAGATCCTTTACCACGGTGAAGTCAGCCCAGGCAAAACAGGTCTCAGGCGCATCCGGTTGACAGGAGAATTGACCCGAAAGCCAATGGAACAACTCCTGCTCTGGTGGCAACAAGGATGCAACGCTCTCTTCGTCAAGCAATCCCGAATCAAGCTGACCGACCGAAGTTCGAGCCGTCTGCTCCAGAACCAGGCCATGGAATTCAAGAAGAGCCGCTGCGGCTTGAGAAAGGACCGGTTCTTCATAAGAAACGCCAGACGAATCCATCCCCTGATTGTGATTTTGGAATCGGTTCCGCCACATAGAGGCCTCACGGCGCATGGCCTCCTGCGACATTGGCTCATCAAACCGAAGATCTCGAGGCGCAATCGGAAAATCCTCCACCAAATCCAAATGAATGCGGTGACTAAGCGCCAAATACCTGAGCCATGGGCCGCGTAAATCACGTTCGCGCATTGCCATTTCGGATCTCTGCATGCGCAACGATGGATCACTTAAGAATTCTGGATCCGATTCCAAATCCAAAATCTCTTGCTGCGTCGCGGCCATGCCTGCGGAACTCCACCGATCAAAGACACGCACCCAATTGTGAATGTCTTTTCGAGTTTCTGCAGAAACCAGGGGCCACGTCCAGAACCGCCGAATGGCATTGTTGGCCCCCGATCGAAGATGCACCATCAGCACATCTTCAGCATGATCGAACGCCACCCGGGCAGACACCTCACCAATCTCACAGTGCTGCTCTCGCCATAGGATTCGGTCACGGCGAATCACCGTGATCTCTTCCGGCGACGCTTCCATCAGTCTTTGATCAAGCTCCTCAAGCCGGTCAACTTTGGGGGTCGAAGCCTCGATCTGCTGCGGCGCTCCAAAGAAAAGCGTGACCAACAAGGACAATCTGAAGCAGAAAATCAGATGAAAACGATCCACGAAGATTTCAGACATGATCAACTTGCTCCACCGTGATATGAACTCCATCGACATCAACCCGAAGTCAGCGTGACGTTGTTGTAACCCGCTCGGGCTGCAGCATCAAATGTTCTCACCACATGTTCCCAGTCCGTACCGACCTCTGGCTTCAACACGATTGGATGATCCTCCGGCCAAAGTCCGCGTCTGCCGGGCCCGCCAAGTCGACGCGAAGCCAAAAAGTCAGTTAATGCTTCAGGTGTCTCTGGCTGTGGAAATGGACCTTCCAGGCCGATCTGAAAACCAAGACCGACGCTGGCTTGACCGGCATCAGTGACACTTGATCGAACCGTAATGACCACCGGATGCTCCGGCACCTCAAAAGGGTCGGACACACCTGTGGACAGTCGATTTGGCAAATCAAGACGCTCGATTATTTCAGAACGTTTGAATTCTGTGGCCACCATGAAATACACCAGCAACAAGAACACCACATCAATCATCGAGGTGAGGTTCAGACTGGGTCGAAAAGGCAAGCGAAGTTGGGCTTTTCGATCAGAGCGGCGCTGTGCTCTTCGCGCAGCGGCGTCTCCTTGCTGGTGGTCAGCGTCTTGTCGTGGCGCAGGCATCATCATGTCGAAGGCTCAAGCAACACCAAGTGCACCCTTGCTTCAGTATTCGCGGCAGAAGCGCTCGCCTGACGCAACGCGTCAAATATGGGCTGGATCCATTCAAAATGAATTTCACGATCTGCTCGCAAATGGATTGCCAAATCCGGACGGCCCCTCAAATCCTCGGCGATGCGTGCGGTCAGCGCGGAACACCCTTTGGCATCAATTGAAAATTCGTCCCCCAAGACCACTGCTCGGGATCCCACGCCAGGCTGAAATTCGTCGGGCAGAATATTGACGACCAGCCGAGGTTCTTCCCCCGCAACCATGGCCGCCGCGTTTGGAACTTCTGGGAGGTTAAGGGGCTCAGCCTCACGACTCACAACCTGTGAAACCAAGACAAAGAACACAATCAACAAAAAGACCACATCAATCATCGAGGTCAAATTTGCCTCGACTTGAGTCGGCAGGTGCTTTCGTTTGGTTCGAGTCATGCGAGACATCAGATCACGGCGTTCAATGGCTTTGCGGCGGAGAAGATGGAGAACCACCATCTTTCGGGTGTGCCCCCGAAGCGGTGCTTGGTTGGGAACGTAAGGGTGCACCGGCAAGGTCAACGGTGGATTTGGTCTTTCCCCCCGATCCATGAGCCTTTCGCCATTCTGGGTCGAACGGGCGGATCAAAACCGTCACTTCTGCCAATACAGATTCTGAAGCATCGAGAATTCGATTGCGCACGACGGCGTATCCCATGAGGGCTGGGATCGCGACCACCAGCCCCCAAAAGGTTGTGACCAAGGCAGTACCAATTCCTCCGGCAAGCAGAACCGGGTCGGCATTTCCTCCGGCTGAAACAATTGATTGAAAGGCCAAGATCATTCCGTACACCGTGCCAAACAAACCAGCCATCGGAGCCAACTGACCAACCAGGTGAAGAAGGTCAACTTTCCGAAGGTGCCGAGCAGTTTCCTGGTCGACGGCATCTTCCATTGCCATCAACATGGCTTCGTATCCTCGGGGAGCGGTCAACAACGTGGTGTTGGCCACCGAACCAAAAAAGCTTTGGTCTTCGGTCAAGACCTTGATGGCTTTTCGGTAGCCCCCTGAATGCAGAAGCCGTGAGGCCTGCTCACGGCTGAACGTGGGGATGAGCGCTTCACGCTTGGTGCCCCAAAGGAAGAAAACAATCGCCCCCAGGCTGACGGCACTTGCTGACAACAGCAGCCAAATAATGCCTGTGCCCAGCCATTCCACGCCTTGC
>PAFA01000020.1 GCA_002700845.1 Phycisphaerae bacterium
AGTCCGTGGTCAAGAGCAGACCGGAGATCGAGGCTGCGTTTTGCAGAGCGACCCGCTCCACTTTGGTGGGCACAATCACGCCCGCTTTGACCAGATCCTCGTAGGACCGGTTGGCGGCATTGAAGCCGAACGAGACGTCATCGCACTCCTCGACCTTCACGCACACCACGGAGCCGTCAAGGCCACCGTTTTCAGCGATTTGCTTGATTGGTGCCGTCAAAGCCCGCTCGATGATGTCCACGCCGATTTTCTCGTCACCGGAGGCCTTCTTGCGAGCGGCCACCAGGGCTTTTCGGGCTCGGATGACAGCAACGCCGCCACCGGGAAGGATGCCTTCCTCAACGGCTGCACGGCAAGCGTGCAGGGCGTCTTCGACGCGAGCCTTCTTTTCCTTCATTTCAACTTCGGTGGCTGCACCGACATTGATTTGGGCCACGCCGCCCGCAAGCTTTGCCAGACGCTCTTGGAGCTTTTCGCGGTCGTAGTCGCTGCTGGTCGCATCAACTTGGGCTTTGATCTGCTCAATACGACCTTGGATGGCTTTGGACTTGCCTCCGCCTTCGATGAGGGTGGTGGCATCTTTCTCGATGCTGACCTTCTTGGCTTTGCCCAAATCCTTGACTTCGAGCTTTTCAAGATCCACGCCGAGTTCGTCCATAACGGCGGTGCCGCCAGTCAGGACCGCAATGTCTTGGAGCATTTCTTTCCGGCGGTCACCAAAGCCAGGAGCCTTGACGGCAGCGACCTTCAGGACGCCACGCAACTTGTTGACCACCAGCATGGCCAGTGCTTCACTGTCCACGTCTTCGGCGACGATCAGCAGGCTCTTCCCGGCTTCGGCCACTTTGCCGAGGATGGGGAGAAGGTCTTTGGCGCTGGAGATTTTCTTTTCGTGGATTAAGACGTAGCAATCTTCCAGTTCCGCGGTCATGGCGGTGGTGTCCGTGACGAAGTGCGGGCTGAGGTAACCCTTATCGAACTGCATGCCTTCCACGAGCTCGACTTCGGTTTCAAGGCTCTTGCCTTCTTCGACGGTGATCACGCCATCTTTACCAACCTTGTCCATGGCTTCGGCAATGATCTTGCCGACCTGGGCATCTTGGTTGGCGGCACAGGTGCCGACTTGGGCGATCTCTTTGGAGTCGCGAACAGGCTTGCTCATCTTGGCAAGTTCGTTGGTGATGGCCTGAACACCGATATCGATGCCGCGCTTCACTTCGTGAGCGTGTGCCCCAGCGGTGATGTTCTTGAGGCCTTCGGCAAAGATGGCTTCGGCGTAGACCGTCGCGGTGGTGGTGCCGTCACCAGCGTCTTTGGAAGACTTGCTGGCCACTTCTTTCACCATTTGGGCACCCATGTTTTCAAAGGTGTCTTCAAGTTCAATTTCCTTCGCCACGGTGACGCCGTCCTTGGTGACGGTTGGGGCGCCAAATGACTTCTCAAGGATGACGACGCGGCCGGAGGGGCCGAGCGTGCTCTTCACAGCTTTGGCGAGTTTTTGGACACCGCGCAGCATTCGTTCGCGGGCGTCGATGTCGTAAGCAATTTCTTTTGCGGCCATGGTGGCTTCCTTCTGGCACACAGTGCCGTGGGGCAAATCAGAGGGGACGGGCGGGGGGCCCGATCTCGACGCGGATGACTCTTCCGGCGTCGATAAGGACCTCGCGGGTCCCGTCAGTCAATTTCAAAATGCCGTCGTCTTCCGCGGGCACGAGCAGGGCTCGGGCCACCACGCAGTCGTCTGAACCTTCGAGGACCAAGCGAACATCGCGTGAGCCATCAAGGGCATGCAGAGCTGATTGCAGGTGGGAAGCAGTGAGTGGCATGGGTTCAAAGTGGGTTCCAGATCAAAGTCGGGTCTGCCACGCCATTGAGACGTGGGAGGCATCGATGTAGATCACGTTCTGCTTGGTGGTGACGCGAATCCCATGCTGGGAGATCAACGCTTCCACCTTTTCTACGTTTCGGAGCTCAACCGTTTCGGAAGCGCCCGTCATGTGCAAATCGAGTTCTTTGGTCGAACCGACCATTTCCTCGAGCACTTGAATGAGTGGTCCGCGTTCCATGGTTAGCCAATCACCGCGAGGATGTCTTCCTCGGTCATGATGATGAGGTCTTCGCCATCAATCTTGATTTCGGTACCGGCGTAGGAAGAGAAGAGCACAGAGTCACCCTTCTTGACCGAAAAGGCCAAGTAGTCACCGGTTTCTTTGTTCAAGATTCCGTTGCCAAGGGCCACAATCTTGCCTTCCTTGGGCTTGTCCTTTGCGGACTCGGGCAGAAAGATGCCGGAGTCGGTGCGATCAGCGGCTTGCGCACGCTTCACGATGATCTTGTCGCCGAGGGGACGAACCTTCATGGGCTAAATCTCCTGTGCCCAACCCTGTGGGCGTTTGTGACCTGTCTCAATTCGGAGGGGCGGACCGTTCCGTGGCCCTCCGTAAGACTTCAAGCAACCGCTCCGCATGGAGTGGTCGATCCAAAACCGCGAACACGCCTTCCCGCAGCGCGTCCGTCAGCGTCCGGCTCCGGTCTCTTGTGGTCGCCATTGGAGGTCGAACCACGATGACCGGAGGGGGCGCCTCCCGCCGCCGAAGCAGTCGCACAAAGGCGCCGCCGGCGACGCTCCCTGGCGAATCTTCGCCACGGAGCGGAATCGCCCAATCCACGACCGCCACATGGACGGTCCAAGAGTCGAGCAAGACTTCAGCCTCTTCGCCGGTTGAGGCGAATCGGGTCTCAAAACCGGCCGGAGCGAGGAGCGAAGGAAGTTGCTCCAACGCTGGGGTGGCGCGGCGGGGGTCATACGAGACCATGAGGTGGCGTCTATTCACGACGGCGATTCCGTATTTGGTAGAAAAGCAAGTCTCATGCCCACCCGAGGCCCAATTTGAGGCCGATTTCGGCTGCCGAGCATCATGAGGGCCTCTTTCCTCCTGCCATTCTGGCATCGGGGAGGCTTGTTCGTCACAATGGTTCCTTCAACCCCCATGGGGGTCAGGAGGAAGCATCATGCAGTGGCACTCGGTCTCGAAGATTCTTGCTGGCGCGGCAGCCGTTGGCGACACCGTTGAAATCCGGGGTTGGATCCGCACCCGGCGGGACTCCAAGGCTGGGTTGTCCTTCTTGGCGGTCCACGACGGTTCTTGCTTTGATGCGTTGCAGGTTGTTGCCCAAGGCGACATGGCGAACTACGCCGAAATCCAAACCTTGACCACCGGCTGTTCGGTGGTCTGCCGTGGTGTGCTGGCGGAAAGCCAAGGCAAAGGCCAGACGATCGAAATGCAAGCCGCAGAAGTGGAGCTGGTGGGCATGGTCGAGGACCCGGACACCTATCCGGTGGCGGCCAAGCGTCACACGTTCGAATATTTGCGTGAAGTGGCCCACTTGCGTCCGCGCACCAACACGTTTGGTGCGATCACGCGTGTACGGAATTGTCTGGCTCAATCGGTCCACCGCTTCTTTCACGAGGATGGCTTCCAGTGGATCCACACCCCCATCGTGACGGCCAGTGATTGCGAAGGTGCCGGAGAGATGTTCCGCGTATCGACGTTGGACATGGTGAATTTGCCCAAAAACCAAGAAGGCGGCATCGATTATTCCGGTGACTTTTTTGGTCGTGAGGCATTTCTCACCGTGTCCGGTCAACTGAATGTTGAGACCCACGCGTGTGCACTTTCCAAGGTGTACACCTTTGGTCCGACTTTCCGTGCGGAGAATTCCAACACCACTCGGCACTTGGCAGAGTTCTGGATGATTGAGCCAGAAATCGCTTTTGCCGATCTGGCTGATGATGCCGACTTGGCCGAGCGATTCTTGAAGTCGATCTTCCGAGATCTGCTCAACGAACGTCCCGACGACATGAAGTTCTTCAACGACCGGATTGATGATGGCTGCATCGAGCGGGTTGAAAAGTTTGTCGACGCTTCCTTTGAGCGTATGGAGTACACCGATGCCATCAAGCACCTTGAAGCGGCCGTGGCCAAAGGGGTGAAGTTTGAGTTCCCCGTTTCGTGGGGCATGGACATGCAGTCCGAGCACGAGCGTTACTTGACAGAAGAGTTGATCGGTCGTCCCGTGGTGGTGATGAACTACCCGAAAGAAATCAAAGCGTTTTACATGCGTCTGAATGACGATGAAAAGACGGTGGCGGCCATGGATGTGCTAGCGCCGGGCATTGGGGAAATTATTGGTGGTTCGCAGCGAGAAGAACGCCTGGATGTTCTTGATCGCCGCATTGTGGAGTGTGGTCTGGAGATCGAACCATATTGGTGGTACCGCGATCTTCGGAAGTACGGCACCGTTCCCCATGCGGGATTTGGCTTGGGCTTTGAACGCACCATTTTGTATGCGACCGGTATGGCCAATATTCGGGACGTGATCCCGTTCCCGCGGACGCCGGGTCGAGCTGATTTTTAACTCGAGGTGAGCCCTTTCTCAAGGATGCCGCACGAGCGTCTTGAAGGCCTCTCCCCTTCTCTCATAATTTTCAAATTGGTCCCAGCTTGTAGCGCCAGGTGAAAGAAGAAGTTGCTCTCCAGGTGAAAGTTCTGAGGTGGCAGCAGCCACGGCAGCATCCAAGGTCATGGTTTGCATGCATGGCCCCTGTGAGCGGGTGTGCAGTTCTTCTCCAATTTCACCAATGGTGTAGGTCTTGATGCATTGGTCAAACAGTTCGCACAGCGGCCCCAGATCGGTGCCTTTTCCTTTTCCCCCAGCAATCAATC
Organism: Phycisphaerae bacterium; assembly: GCA_002700845.1. Lineage (GTDB taxonomy): Bacteria > Planctomycetota > Phycisphaerae > Phycisphaerales > SM1A02 > UBA8653. The sequence continues at coordinate 4,728 of PAFA01000020.1, forward strand.
GCACTGGTCCTTTTTCCCGAACCGCGGCAATCGCCAGCTCAACCGCTTCGGCGGTGGTTGCTTTGGAATCGTTCCAGAATCCGTTGTCGGGGAAGTGAGGCACTTCCACCCGTTCCAGCCGGTGCGGGAGTCCACCGAATGACTCGACACCCGGAATGAAATCTTGTGCGTCACGGTCCGGGTACAGAGCAGATGCAGCGGCAAGGGCGGCGGCGGCATTGATTCGGTTGTGTTGCCCAGGCACCAACAAGTTGCCGCTGAATGGCGAGATGGTGCTTCCGTCGAGGGCTGTACCGGCGTGATCCAAGAGGGCTTGTTTGCAGTCCGCGTAGTGCTCAAGATCGCCGTGCCAGTCCAAGTGGTTTGGGGCAAGGTTCGTACGCAAGGCGACCTCGAATCTTGGCTTTGGCGCGCCGGGTGCTTTGTAAAGCCACCATGCCATAGCGCTCGACAGCTCGACGACAATGGCATGTCCTTGGGGTGTGTCCAGAAGCGAACCACCAAGGTTGCCGCCTCGTGTGGCCGGGAAGCCCGCCGCCACCAACGCAGCGTGGGTCATGGCGGTGGTGGTGCTTTTGCCCGCGCTTCCGGTGATGGCAATGGTTGGGCAAGAATGCAGCTGGCCAAGGGTGCGAGCAATTTCAGTGGAAACAGTCGCTCCGGCTGCCCAAGCGACCTTGAGGTACGGATTGTCCCACGGTTTGGGTACCGCTGGGTTGGCGATGACCATTTTGGTGTGGGCAAAGTCATTTTCGTCGTGACCCCCAAGTTTGAAGGTCACCTGCTCGCCGAAGGCTTTTCTAAGGGCGTCGACTGAGGCTTGGAATGCGGATTCTTCGGCGAGGTCTGTCACCAATACGCGTTGGCCTTCGGCCAGCAAACCTTCGGCTGCGGCCAAGCCCCCACCAAAGCGTCCAAGTCCCATGACCAATGCGTCCACTGCCATACGCCCATCAGCCTAAACTGACTGGGGTGCAAGAGCCGCCCCGACGACCACTTCCCCTGATTGCCATGATCGTGGCTTGCCTGCCGGGCTGCCATCTGGTCAGCATGGTGGGCTCCGTCCTGGGATTGATCGCACTGCGGCGAGAAGCTCGGGAGCCTGGTCACCCTCGGGACCGCAAGCGAGCGGTACGGGCCATTTGGATTGGCTTTTTCATGGGCCTTTTCAACCTCTGGATGCTGAGTGAGGTTGGCTCCGGAGTTGTCGAAATGGTGGAGTCTCAAACCCCAGCCGCCATACGCGCGAGTGTTGGGCCTGAAGGCGACTACGCCGGGATGGCGGATGCCTTGGGAGACGATTTTTCCGTCGACATCATTCGCCTTCAGCCCAAAGGCAACTTGGGCCGAACCTTGGACGTCGCCCTTCGCTTGTCTGGCGGAGAAGTCTGGTGCTTTGCCAACGCCACCATCACGATAGAACCCAACCCCGCCGAACCGTTTACGTTGCAAGTGGAAGTTGAAGAATTGATCTTGGAGCCTTTTGCCAAATGAAGTCCGAACGACCAGATCCAAGTCTTTTTGCCTTCCTTGCGGTTCCGATGGCTTTTGCCTTCTTTTGGTTCCCGCCCATTCCATTGTTCATTGCGGTCCGGGGACTGCGGGATACAAAAGACGGTCAGCGTTGGGGTCGTCTATTCGCTCGTATCGGGCAAGTGTTCACTTTGTTCGTTTCGATCCCTTTTGTTCTGGGTGTCTTCTTGTGGCTGCGTGGTCCGCGGAGTGAGATGTATTCCGGCCCCGCATCCTTGATTGGGGCCTTGTCGGGAACCGGTGACGTTCCATCATTTGCGGCCGCTGATGATGCTGAGCAGCGCTCAGCATTCCGTGTGGCGCTTCGAAATGCGATTGGCACCCCCCGAGAACTTGAAATCGATCCTTCGTATGCCGAGACCGAATTTGTCGAAGGTGGAGGCTTGCGAACATTCGTTTATCGCTTGGAAGGCGACTCCGGAACCGCAACTCTCCAGGCCGGATACCGACTCTTTTCGGGCGATGGCTTCCCTCCCACCCCAGTTTTTGCTTGGGAAGATTTGGTGATAAGAGACGCTGCGGGGCAAGAAACCGCGATTCCTGCCACTTCGACCTGGAGAGTGGACTTGCTGCCACTGGAGTCGGAAGGCCATTCCGGAGAGACTGCACCCCATGGCACCTGATCCAAGAGATGAACGAAAACGCATGCAAGCTTTTTTGGCTGGCATGGGGTTTGACTATTCCGATTTCCGCGACCGCATGCTTGCCGACATTTGCGAGACCATGCTGCGTGTCCGACGCTCGCAACACGACGAGGGTCAAGTCCGCTTGATGGCCTCTGCCATGCGCGAGATGTGGTACGCCTACCACGTCTTTCATGGTTGGGAAGATGTTCGAAAGGTGTCAATCTTTGGCTCGGCCCGAACGCCGGAAGACCACCCGGATTACATCGCGGCCGTGGAGTTCAGTCGGCGTATGGCCGAGGAAGGCTGGATGGCCATCACCGGTGCCGGCGATGGCATCATGAAAGCCGGCCACGAAGGACCAAGCCGAGAACGATCTTTTGGTCTTTCCATTCGTCTCCCCTTTGAGACTTCGGCAAATGATGTCATCGAAGGCGATCCCAAGTTGATCAACTTTCGGTACTTCTTCACCCGCAAGTTGATGTTTGTGGATCACGCTGAAGCGATCGTTGGCTTCCCGGGTGGCTTTGGCACGATGGACGAGGTCTTTGAATCTCTGGTGTTGATCCAAACAGGAAAAAGTCCAATCGTGCCGTTGGTTCTGGTCGAAGGGGATGACGGTGACTTCTGGAAGCGATGGGAAGACTTCACGCAAGGTGGTTTGCTCAAAGAAGGTTGGATCAGCCCTGAAGACCTCAGCCTTTATCGCATTGTTTCCTCCCCCGAGGAAGCGGTCCAAGAAATCACCTCGTTCTACCGGGTGTATCAATCAGCGCGGTACGTACGCGAGAAGCTCGTCCTGCGCTTGAATCGATCGCTGACGGAAGAAGAGTTGGCCATTTTGAATGGCGAGTTCAGCGTCCTGATTGAGTCGGGCCAAATGGAAAATTCGTCCGCGCTTCCAGAAGAAGAGGATGTGCTGGATCTGCCTCGTTTGGTTTTTCACCACACCAAGTACAAGTTCGGCATGGTTCGCCAACTCATCGACCGTGTCAACGGTTTTGATGCTCCGTGATCAGGCTTCTCGCTCATTTGGCAATCCTGTGCCTGCTTGGATGTGGAAGCACATCCCTGGTGTCAATTTCTGAGGTGACGAACCTGTCTCAGGATGATCCCGAAGCCGGCGTTGTTGAGGCCTTCCCGGAAATCTCATCCCCGTCATCTCGTTCCGTTGGTGATGGTCGTATTCCCGGGCTTGAATTGCTGCGTCTGCGTTTTGATGCCAATGGTTCCATGCCCGACCGGTTGGTGGAGTTCCTGGGTGAGGAACGTTCGAAGCCCGACGGGTTGGGACTGTTGCGGCAACGAATGGACGACCTCGAAGCCCGTGCTCTGGTGGCAACACTTGGTCCCCCTCGGGCGGCGATTGAATCTTCCTTGGGCGAGGTTCGGTCCTTCGAACCGATGTTCGCCGAGGTTTCAGCCCGGAAGCGAAGGGCCGTCATCGTGAACGGTCGGCCTCGGCTGGTCGAAGGGGGGCGATTGGCTTTGGAACTCCGTGGTTGGATTCGTTTGCATGAAGATGGGCCACGCGTGGCCGGAGAGCTGGAACTGGCCCACCGGTCGGGTCCGGCATTTCGTCCAATTCGGAATGTCATGGACCATTCGTCATTCGAATTGGAAGCAGACGAGGTGCTGTTCATCGCTCCAGCCAACGCCCGGGCGATCTCCTCAGGCCCCGGACCGTCGGCTTCGGTGGCGGCACCAGCTGGCCGGCATTTGCTGGTGGTTGGTGACGAAGTGGAAGTGATCCTGATTCGCCCCGTGGTGCCGGATATCCTTCTCCCTTTGAACTCGAGCCCAGAGTGAGGATTGCATGACCTGTCGAACTCGATTTGCCCCCAGCCCTTCTGGTGATCTTCACGTTGGCGGTGCCCGCACCGCTCTTTTTTGTTGGGCTCTGGCCAAGAAGCACAAAGGTGTCTTTCTCCTAAGAATCGAAGACACGGACCAGAAGAGGTCCAGTGATGCGGCCAGCTTGGGATTCTTGCGTGATTTGCGATGGCTTGATATCGGTTGGGACGAAGGTCCTGAAGACGAGGGCTTTGGTGGTGGCGAACATGGCCCTTATTTCCAATCCAAACGTCTTTCGATTTACCAAGAACACCTGCAGCGTTTGATTGATGCTCAGTTGGCGTATCCCGCGTTTGAAACCAGCGAAGAATTGTCCGCGGCACGCGACAAAGCTCGCGCTGAAAAGCGTCCTTACCGGTACGACCGAACGGCGTTAAGTCTTGACCCTTCCGAGGTGCAAGAACGTTTGGCTCGCGGTGATGATCATGTCATTCGCTTTCGGGTTCCTGATGATTCAGACGTGATCATTCAAGACGAAGTCTTGGGCGAAATTCGAATTGCATCAGGTGAAGTCGATGACTTTGTGATTCGAAAAGCCGATGGATTCCCGACGTATCACTTTGCGGTGGTGGTCGACGATGCTGGGATGGGGGTGACTCATGTGGTTCGTGGCCAAGAGCACCTTGCCAACACGCCACGCCATGTCTTGTTGCAGCAAGCCCTTGGCTTCGATCGCCCCGTCTACGCGCATTTGCCATTGATTCAGAACCCTGACGGTTCCAAGATGAGCAAGCGTGACAAAGACAAAGCGCTGCGGAAAGAAGTCAAGGATCGCGGTTTGACCAGCGCCGAGGCGGTAGATGCCGAAAGTTGGAGCGTCTGGATTGCCGACAAGACACGCCAACTTCCGCATCACTGTGCAGAACGTCTGGCCCAAGAACTTGGCATTGATCTTCCCGAAGTCAGTGTGGATGACTTCCGCCGCGCGGGGTATCTCCCCGAAGTGTTAATCAATTATCTGGCTTTGCTTGGCTGGTCGGCCGGCGATGATCTGGAAAAATTCGATGGGGATTTTTTGTGTCAAAATTTCACGTTGGACCGCATTGGGAAGTCCAACGCAAGATTTGACCGTCAAAAGTTGCTGGCCTTCAACTTGGATGCAATCCAAGACATGACCCCAGAGGATTTCTTGGGCCGCTTCCGAGCCCATTGCGAGGCCGAGCACCCAGAGTTCATCGCTCGCACCACACCGGAACAGTTTGCGCTTATTGCGGAGTCCAATCGCGAAAGGGCCAAGACCCTGGACGATCCCGCTCGATCCTGCCGGTTCTTTGTGATGGACGATGATGACATCACTTGGCCTGTGACCAAGGGCACTCGCAAGGCACTGGCCAAAGGTGAACCTTCGGGGTTCAAGCGTCTGGAAGTTCTGCGAGAAGTTCTGGGCACCGTTGAAGACTTCACTGCATCTGCAATTGAGCCCGCATTGCAAGCGTGGGCCGATGAGCATGCGGAAGGCAATTTTGGTGCCGCAGGTATGCCTTTGCGGGTGGCGGTGACCGGCGGAACGACAAGTCCGCCATTGCCGGATACGCTCGCCATTCTTGGGAAAGTTTCGGTGTTGCGGCGGATTGAGCGCTGCCTGGCTTGTGCCCCTGATTTTGCCTCCTGATTTGGAGATTGAAGCATGTCAACCGAACAAGAATCCGATCCTGATATGGAATGGAACCGACTGGAAATACCTGGCGTTTCACCGGCCGTGGTCATGTTGATGGAGCACGCCATTGATTTTGCTGGGCTGTTTCCTCCCGCCAAGCAGTCCCTCCCCGCCGCAATCGAGACCTATGCCGCGGCGCGAGCGCACCGGGATGCCTGGATGCTGGAGCGATTTGTTCTCAAAGCCGCCGACCTTGAGCTTTTCGAAGAGGCGGCCAAGAATCATTTGCCGAGGTCTGAGCAAGATGAGCCTTGGCCACTTTCCGTGCTGGTCCGCCACGATGACGAAGGTCTTGCAGAGGATGTCCAAGCACTGGAGCGCTTCAACGAGGCCCATTCGGATCCGGCTGAAGGCTATGCAATCGCCGATGTGGTCGAGATCAAAGGCGAATCACCAGCGAGTATTGAAGCCGCAATCAACCAGATGCCAGATGAAGTTTTTCCTTTCTTCGAATTGGACTGGCGTTCCGATATTCGTGGTTCACTCGCGACCATTGTTGGGGGCGATGCGGGCGCAAAGCTTCGTACTGGTGGCCTGAATGCTGAAGACTTCCCGACATTGGAAGCGGCCGCCAAGTTCATCCTCGACGCCGCATCCGCGGAAGTTCCATTGAAGGGGACGGCCGGCATGCATTGGCCTATTCGGGCGGATTCTGATGTGGTTGATGGAGCCATAGCCCACGGCTTCATGAACTTCTTTACTGCGGCAGCCGTCGCGTATCTTCGGGACTGCGACGAGTCTGATCTGATCCCCATTTTGAGTGCGGCTGCTGATGATTTTGAGTTCACCGGCAACTTGATCCGGGTGGATGATTGGGAATTGGAAGACTTCGAAATCGCCGAAGCTCGGCAACGCTTTGTGATTTCGTGGGGTTGTTGTTCGTTTGATGATCCGCGTGCGGGTCTGCGAAAGCTTGGCTTGATGCCAGAGGAGAAGTGATGTCACTTGACCATACGCATGATCCTGACTTGATCTCTTGGGTGGAATCCGCCCGTGATCACACAGATTTCCCCATCCAGAATCTTCCTTTCGGGGTCATGGATTTTGGAAAAGGCCCACGTCCGGTGGTCGCTATTGGTGATGAGGTCATTGATCTTCAATTGGCGACCGAACGTGGTCTCTTGGGTGATCGTGGTGAGTTGGCGTGCGCCGCCTCGGCTCCGAATCTGAATGCACTCGCAAATTTGGGTGCAGAGGTGCGTCTGGAATTGCGCCGTCGACTTTCCGCCTTGCTTACGGGTGCTGATCCATCGTTGCACGACGATTCAGAGGCCCGAGCCGTTGTCCTTCGAAAGCAAGACGAAGGGCATATGTGCGCTCCTTTTGCGATTGGGGATTACACCGATTTTTACTGCTCCATCCATCACGCCACCAATGTTGGATCTATGTTCCGGCCAGACAACCCACTGATGCCGAACTACCGTCATTTGCCGGTTGGGTACCACGGCCGTGCGAGTACGGTGATTCTTGAAGGTGGGGATGTCTGTCGTCCATCTGGTCAAACGCTTCCAGTCGAAGCAAGTGACCCCATCTATGGACCATCTCGGTTGCTGGATTATGAGTTCGAGCTTGGCTTTTACGTAGGTGAAGGAACCGCTCTGGGCTCTCGAATTGAGATGCCCGCTGCCCCCAAGCACATCTTTGGTCTTTCTATTGTCAACGATTGGTCTGCGCGTGACGTGCAGAAGTGGGAATATCAACCCTTGGGTCCGTTCAATGCAAAGAACTTCTGTACCCAAGTCTCGCCCTGGGTGGTCACGATGGAGGCGCTTGAGCCGTTTCGCGTCGCCGGACCTACTCGGGGTCCTGAAGATCCTGAGAACTTGCCGTACCTGCAGCCCAACCGACCAGATCAATCACTAGCGATTGTGTGTGAGACTTCTCTCCTTACTGCAGCCATGCGTGAGCGTGGTGAAGATCCCTTTGTGATCAGCACGGGTGATTTCCGTCATATGCATTGGTCAATTGAACAAATGCTTGTGCATCACACCTCTACCGGCTGTGCGATGCGTTCGGGAGATTTGATTGCTTCAGGCACCGTGTCCGGACCAGAACCAGAAAGCCGTGGTTGCCTCCTTGAACGCACCTGGCGAGGGTCTGAGCCCGTGCAACTCCCAGATGGCACCGAACGCAAGTTCTTGCAAGATGGCGATGAAGTCATCATGCGAGCGTGGTGTGAACTTCCAGGTGCGGTTCGAATTGGTCTGGGCCGGTGCGCGGGAACGATTACCCCGGCGGTTTGAGAGTCACTATCCTTGGGGTTCATTTTTGGAGCCCAGCATGACCTCAACCGATCGTCGACAATTCTTGACTGCCGCGGCCACTGTTGCGGCGGCGACCCCTTTCACCGGCGCTTTTGGTTTGGGCCGAGAAGATCCACTCCATCTGGCTTTGGTGGGTTGCGGGGGACGTGGTAAAGGATCGATCGGCGACACCATGGCCGTCAACAACTCGGTGCGTCTGATCTCAATCGCAGATGTCAATCAAGAGAAAGTCATGGCGGCCAAGAGTGATCTTGAAAAATCCCACGGGGATAAGGTTCAGATTGAGGACGGTCAGGCTCACGTCGGCCTCGACGGATACCGATCTATTTTGGAAAACCCAGCGGTAGATGTTGTGCACTTCACCACCTCGCCCGGCTTCCGCCCCCGCCACATATTGGAAGCGGTTCAGGCTGGCAAACATGTGTTTGCTGAAAAACCTGTCTGTGTTGATCCCGCAGGGTGGCGTATCTGCAAGGAAGCCCATGAACTTGCCGAGAAGAATGGGACTGCAATTGTCACTGGGACGCAGTACCGCCGACAAAAAAATTACGTCGAAGCCATTGATCTGATTCAGCAAGGTGCCATCGGCACGGTGAAGGGTATGACTGCTCGTTATTGCTCAACAGGAATCTGGAATCGTGCTCGCCAAGAGGGCATGAGCGATGCGGAATATCAGATCAACAATTGGATGCACTTCATCTGGCTCTCCGGGGATCAAATTTGCGAGCAAGCCGTGCACAACGTCGATGTCATGACATGGTTGATGGGCAATCCCACCACCGCCTACGGATCAGGGGGTCGATTTACGCGTCCTGAAGATTCACAAATGTGGGACTCAATGAGTGTTGATTACACCTTTGCTGCTCCAGAGGGCGAGCGGCTGTGTTCATTCATGTGTCGTCAAATTCCGGGTACCGCTGGAAACGCAGACAACATGATTTACGGCTCCGAAGGTGTGGCGTCGATCAAAGCGATCAATGGCGGCACCAGAATCGTTGATGCCGAGGGCAAGGTGATCTATCGAGAGCGGGGTGATATTGGCGTGGCCTATCGCCAAGAGCACAAAGATCTCATCGATTCTATTCGCGGCGGGTCACCGATCGTGGAGCTTCAATCCACCGCTGACGCATCATTGGCCGCAGTTATGGGTCGAGTTGCCGCGTACACGGGCCAGAAGATTTCTTGGAAGCAAATAACTGAATCCAAGTTGGATTTGTTTCCAAAGAATCTCTCGCTGCGGGACTCTTTGCCAAACGATGGGTATGCGATTCCTGGACGAACTCAGTTCGTCTAAGCCAGAGCGTTGCGTCACTGATCCATTAGGCCGGACGGGCTTCCTTGCGGAAGTCACTTGGGGTTCGTCCCAAGCGTTCGCGGAACACAACCGCCATTCGGCGAGCATCAGAAAAGCCAGAGCGTTTGGCGACGCCGCCGATGTCAAGGTCGGTTTCAACCAAGAGTCGGCGTGCGGTCTCAATTCTCCGTCTGGTGATCTCATCAAGAACGGTGCGGTCCAGGGCGCGTCGAAAGCGACGTTCCAACGTCCGGCGTGGACGACCAGCAGCATCAGCAACGTCATCCACACGAATCGGCTCGCGATAGTTCGCTCGGATGTACCGAAGTGCGGTACGGACTATTTCGTCTTCGGTGGCTTCCGCTTCAGTTGAACGGCGGGAGACCACCCCCAGTGGTTGCAGGGTGATGTCGTTTTGAGGACGCGGTTCACCGGCCATCAAATTTTCCAGCAGTCCGGCGGCGTCGTAGCCAATTCGGCGGGCTGGGATGGAAATTGACGACAAGTTGGGGCGGGCAACAATGCATTCAAATTCGTCATCATTGACACCTAGGATCGCTACTTCTTCCGGCACATTCAGATCCATGCTTCGACATGTTGCTGCCAGGCGTCGGGCAACACCGTCCATTGAACAAAGCACCCCGACGGGCTTAGGGAGGTCTCGAAGCCAACCGCTAAAGGTCTCTTGCATGCCCGACCAACTGGTCCCGGGATCGCGCAGAGGGAGGTCTTCCACGTGACAGGCTGCAAAGGAGCCACCGGCTTCTTGCACGCGGCGGTGAAAGGCTTGTTTGCGGGACACCGCAAAGCCCGATCGATCTGATCCGGCAAATCCGAAGTGGCGAAAGCCACGTTCAAGGAGGTGCTCAGCGGCCATGATGCCAACGGCATCGTGCTTCACTTCCACCATGGGGAATCGTGGGTCGTTCAGGGTGCTGGTGATATTCACGACCGGGCCACCCCAAGCGGCGAGACCGTCGGCCAGTTCTTCGTTGAAAAGGTGGGCGATGACGCCATCAGGCTGCCACTCTCGAAGCGGCTCAAGCGCTCGTGGATCTGACGGGGAGAGGTGCACAAACCAGCGGGCCCCTTCGGCCACGTAGCCAAGAACTCCAGCGCACACCTCACGGGTGTGTGAGCTGTCGCGATTCATTAACAAGGCCACTCGGCGTTCGTGCATGGTCCAACTCCGTTTTGGGGAACAAATGCGGTATTGCGTCAAAACCTTACGCGACTTGCACTGAGATGTTCTCAAAGTTGGCTGATTGAATACAAATTTATCCCTTTTTGCGACAAATAGCACAGTGTTGGGCGAAATACGACGCCAATTGTGTCAAGTTTTGCCACACTGATTGATTTGCGACACACATTCTGGTCAATATTGACGTGTTTAGATGTTCACTACCCTTGCCTCTGGCCGATTTCAGCCACCAGCCGGATTTTTTCCGTCGGCCACTCCGTATTTGTGGCTGATATTCGTCCCCATTTCCATTTCTCCGGCACTTCGCGTTGGGTGCTGAAGAATGTTGGAATGGGGCCACTTCAAAAGGGGGCTGCTTCAACCCATGAAACTTCAGGCGTCAAAGGATCCATCGGGGCGATGGACGCCAGGTGCGGTGGCGGATGCGCCTTGCCAAGATGAGGGGTATTGCGGGTCGTCAAGTTCCAGCGCAGCTTTGGTTGGAAAGAGTGGGCGGAACGTGTCACACATCACCGCAAGTTCACTGGTGTAGGTGGCCTCGAGGGATTTTTCCACGGTGCCAGGGTGGGGGCCGTGTGGGATGCCTTGGGGGTGTGCGGTCAATGAGCCAACTTCGATCCCTTTGCGTGCTTTGTAGTCGCCGGCCACGTAGTACAGCACTTCGTCGGAGTCCAAATTGGAGTGGTTGTACGGCACCTTGATTGCTTTCTCGTGGAAGTCGAGTGGGCGGGGGCAGAACGAGCAGATCACAAAGTTGTGTGCTTCAAAGGTCTGGTGGATTGGAGGGGGCATGTGGTGCTTGCCCACAATTGGACTGAAGTCGTCGATGTTGAATGCGTATGGGTAATAGCAGCCATCCCAACCAACAACGTCCAATGGATGGTGGTCGTAGATGTACTTGTGCACCCGATGGCGTGCTTTGATGCGCACTTCGAAATCACCAGATTCATCAAATGTCAGAGGAAATTCGGGTCCGCGCAGGTCGCGCTCGCAGTACGGGGCATGTTCGAGAAATTGACTGGTTTGCTTCGAGACGTAGCGGGGGGGAGGTCCAATATGCGAACCGTTGGCGGTTTCAATCACCATCATTCGGGGGCGTTCTTCTCCCGCTGGAGTTTCATCAAATACAAGTCGGTAGATCGTCCCTTTCGGAACGATCAGGTAGTCCCGTTCGCGAAAAGGAATCGTTCCAAACTGAGTATGCAGCGTGCCGCTGCCAAAATGGATGAAGATGCACTCATCACCCATGGCATTGTTGAAGTGATAATCCATGGTGTCTTCGGGGACACACACGCTCATTTCACAGTCAGCATTGCCAAAGAGCACCACTCTGCCCGTGATGGGATCGCCTTTCGGCGGCATGGGCATGCTCTTGATGTGTCGCATGCGCATGGTGTCGACTTCAAGGTATTCGGGCTTGGTGCTGTAAAGCGTTTCCCACCCCATGACCTGAGTTGGCGCATGGATGTGGTACATCGTTGAGGTAGGGCCAACGAAACCTTCGGTGCCAAACACCTCTTCCGCATACAGCCGTTCATCGGGGCCGCGGAATTGGATGTGTCGCTTTGAAGGAAGCTGACCAAGGGTTCGGTAATACGCCATGCCCGGATTCTAGAGGTACGATGAATTTATGGATACAAACGGCACTCCGTCCAAATTGGTCCCCCTTTTGACGCTTGTGGTAGGCGGTTTCATCCTTGGGGTTGGCCTCTTGGCCATGATTTCGGGATCGGAGGCACTCTCCGCCGGCCTCACGTTGGCGGTGCTCGGCTCTGTTCTGGAGGCTTCTGGAATGGGCTCGTTGGCTTTTCCGGCTGCCCGCAAACATCTCATGCACGTGGCAATTTTGGCCGCCTTGTTTGGGATCATAAACATCAGCTCCGTCATACCCGTCGGGGATGCGGGCTGGGATTGGCTTGCCCTCATGACGGCGGGGTGCTCTGGCCTCTGCACCTTGCTGTTCCTGGTTTTCTTGAAAAGCTTCGCTGATGCTCGACGCAACGCGGGAGCGGACCACGGGCAGATGCCGAAGTCCTAAGGCTCTTGTGCAGATTCAATCTTTGCGAAAGACTGCGACCACGTCTTCTATGGGGATGACAAAAAGCCGGTTGTCCCCTTCGAAGTCCACTGGGATCCCATTCTTCGGGTTGAAGAGCACCCGGTCGTACTGCCGGATCGGGTAATCGTCATCGTGCTCGACTTGGGCACTGATTGCGACCACCCGCCCAGTCAGGGTGGGTATTTCAATTTTGTCCGGGAGGTGGATGCCGCTTTTGGTTTGCTTGCGGTCTTCGTCCTTCCGAATCAGCACGCGGGTACCAATTGGTTCCACGGTTTCGATCTTGGATGTCTTGGGTCCATCAGCCATATCCCGATTCTAGGGCGTTTAGCAGTCTTTCGGCCTTGAAGTACAATAAGAATCCCATTTGGAGGACTCCAGCATGAGTCAAACACGTCCCAGTTCGGACCCCGTCGAGATCGATGCCAGTGACCCCCTGCGTTTGCATGACGTAGATCATGTCCGCTTTTATTGCGGCAACGCCAAGCAGGCCGCATATTTCTACGCTTGGAACTTTGGTTTTCAAGTCGAGCAATACCGCGACCTCACCACTGGAAGTCGCGACACCGCGTCTTATCTCTTGCGACAAGGCAACATCCGTCTGATTCTGGAGACGGGACTGACGGCTGATCACGAAGCCGCACAAGAGGTCGTCACTTACGGTGATGGCGTCAAAGATGTCTCCTTAACCGTCCACGACGCGGTCGCTGCTTATGAGCAAGCGATTCGCAATGGTGCAGAATCCGCGTATGAACCCATCGAAGAAACGGACGAGCATGGCACCGTCGTCCGGGCCGCGATTCGCTCGTACGGGCGAGTCTTGCACACCTTTGTTTCCCGGAAGGGTGACTACGGATTGAATGTGGTGCAAGCTGGTGGCCGGTTTGGTCCCGGATGGGAAAAGGTCGAGCATTTTCCACTCAATGAATACAACCGCGCTAATCCCTGTGGGCTGGAATTTGTGGACCACTTGGTTGGCAACGTTGAGTTGGGCAAGATGAACCACTGGGTCAACTGGTACTCCGAAGTGCTTGGTTTCAAACTCTTCAAGCACTTTGATGATGCTGACATCTCAACCGAATACACCTCGCTGATGTCCAAGGTTATGGATTCAGGATTTGGCGTCATCAAAATGCCAATCAATGAGCCCGCAGAAGGACGGCGTAAGAGCCAAATTGAGGAATACCTCGATTGGCACAATGACACACCAGGCGTGCAGCATTTGGCCCTGCGAACCGACGACGAGTTGCACTCGGTGCATGAACTTCGTCGCCGGGGTGTGAACTTCTTGAAGGTGCCGCAGTCTTATTACAACGAAGTCTGGGACCGAGTGGAAGCTCTGGGCTGGGACGTCAAGGAAGATCACGAAAAGATCGCCGATCTTGGCATCTTGGTCGACGCCGACGACGAGGGGTACTTGCTCCAGTTGTTCACGCAGCCTTTGCAGGACCGCCCGACCCTTTTCTTTGAGATTATTTGCCGACGGGGTTCACAGAGCTTTGGCAAAGGTAATTTTAAAGCGTTGTTCGAAGCCATCGAACGCGAACAGGCCCGTCGAGGCAACCTCTGATTCACGCGGACCCGCTGCCCATCACTCCGTTGCCGTCTGGACCTTTCCGGGCGACGATGTCGGTTCCTGGTTCTAAAAGTGGAACAAACCGCGCTTTGCTTTTGGCCGCCTTGGCTGAAGGAACCTCCGTGGTTCGGGGCGCGCTGCACAGCGACGATTGCGACCGTTTGGTCATGGCACTTCAAAAACTTGGGGTCACATGTACCCCGGTAGATGACGGTTGGGAAATTCACGGCGTTGGCGGCCGCTTTCCGAACGGCGGGACCGTCGACTTGGGCGACGGCGGAACCCCCGCGCGATTTATGTTGGCCGCAGCCACCCTTTCCTCGGAACCAGTCGTCATTGATGGATCCAAACGACTTCGCGAACGACCCATGGCCGATGGGATTGAGATTCTTGAAGCACTCGGGGCACGCTTTGAGTGGTTGGGAGAAGTTGGACATCTCCCGGTCCGATGTGTTCGCGGAATCGAAGGTGGATCCGTCGAGATCGGTGAAGTGGCTTCCAGCCAGTTTCTTTCCGCCGCACTGTTGGTTGCACCGTGGACCAGTCAAGGGGTCAAACTTTGTTGTGAAAGTGAGCCCACCAGTGCGCCATACCTTCGGATGACCATGCGATCTTTGGCCAATTTCGGGGCTGATGTCGAGGAGCGCGAAGGAAATTTTTCGGTCAAGCCGATGCGGCCAAAGGCAATGCATCAAACGGTTCCTCCTGACGCCAGCACGGCGGCGTATTGGTGGCTGGCTGCATCTTTGGTCCCCGGGGCATGCATCACTGTGCCTGGATTCGGTCAAAGTTTGGATCAGCCTGACGCGTCCTTGCTTTCCGTGTTCGAGGCAATGGGGGCAAAAGTGCAATCCGGCGAACACGTCACATTGACTGGCCAGTCACTCGGAGGGATTGAGGTTGATTGTGAAAACTTCCCTGACGGTGCGGTTGCGTTGGGAGCAGCCTGTGTGTTCGCGGATTCGCCTTCCCGGTTGACGGGCTTACACACTTTGCGTGTGAAAGAATGTGATCGCGTGCACGCCTTAGCGACCGAAATCGAACGATTTGGTGCCCGTGTCGTGGAGCACGCCGATGCACTGGACATTATTCCAGGGCCGCGCAGTGGCCCTGAAGTTGAAGTGGCGGCTTGGAACGACCATCGCATGGCCATGGCTTTTGGAGTGCTGGGACTGGTGCGGGGGGGAGTTCGGGTGTGTGATCCTGAATGTGTGGGTAAAAGTCACCCGGAATTTTGGGAAGATTTGAACGCCTTGAGGGAACAGGCATGAGTCCATTCCGAACTTTTTTTTCTGAGATGCTTCGTGCAGAACGCAAACGCGTGCTGGCGGGACTTGCGTGCGCGTTTGTGAGTGCCGGCGGACTTGGCGGCGGCTTGCTTGCCTTAGCACCGCCCTTGCGATTGCTGTTGGATCCCGACAGCGAGACCACTTTGCCTGGTTTGCTCTCAGAGGGGGCGATGGGGATTACCCCGCCAGCTTGGATCATCGGTTGGATCCCCGAGGAAACATGGGGTGGTGTTCTGACGTTGTTTGGCGTGCTTCTGGTCGTGACAGTGGTGGGTTCAGCCGCCAGCTATGCCCATCAAGCGCTTACCACCACCGCGTGTGTTCGGGCGATCAGTCGAATTCGTGGGCGTGTGTATGGGCGTCTGGTCAGGTTGGAGTTGTCAGAGCTTCAACAGCTTGGGGCGATCGAGTCTGTCTCACGAATCACCCGCGATACAACCTTGTTGCAGCGAGGCTTCCAAGTCTTGGTTGGAAAGAGTGTGACCCAGGCGGCTCGAGGGCTTGGTGCATTTGCGGCGGCCTTGGTGTTGGAATGGCGATTGACATTGTTTGCAGTGTTGGTTGCTCCACCTTTGGCATTCGTACTGCGGCGGGTTGGCAAACGAGTGCGTAGGAGCAGTGGCCGATCGCTTGAAGCTGCTCAAAAACTTGGTCGGGTCGCTACCGAATCCCTGCAAGGATTGCGGGCAATCAAGGTTGCGCAAGCAGAGTCATGGGTTGGTGATCGGTTTGAATCTGAAAATGACGAACTTCGGCGTCACGACCGCAAAGTGGCTTTGGTCACCGCCCTTGCCAGTCCGATTACTGAGACCCTGGCTATTTTTGCTCTTTTGGGCATTTGTTTGCTTTCGGTCCGGCAAGTAATGGATGGCAGTTTGAGTCTGGATCGGTTCCTGTTGGTGCTAGCGGCCTTGGGCGCGGCGGGGGGATCATTTCGTCCGTTGGCAGGTCTGCACGCCCAGATACAAGCGGCCAAACCGCCGGCTGATCGTCTTGCCACGCTGCTCCATTTACCGGTTGAGCACGGTGGTTCTGGACAACTCGCCCGTCATCATGATTCAATTTGCTTCTCAAAAATAACCCTGACGTACCCAGGCCGTGAAACGCCAGCACTTGCAGATGTCTCGCTCCGGATTCCTTTCGGTCGCACCGTGGCAATCATCGGTCCCAATGGATGCGGAAAGACCACGTTGGTCAGTCTTTTGCCGGCTCTGGTTCGTCCTGATCAAGGGCAAGTGCATATTGATGGCGTTGATATTGACTCGGTGACTGTGGAGTCTTTGCGAGGCCAACTGGCCATGGTGACTCAAGACGCCATGATGCTTCGTGGCAATATTGCTGAGAACGTGGATTTTGGGCATGGGGCATCGCCTGAAGAAATCAACACTGCCCTTCAAATTGCCGAGGCCGATTTTGTACATCAGTTGCCCAATGGCCTCGAAGCGGAAGTTGCCGAGGGGGGCACTTCACTTTCTGGTGGCCAACGACAACGATTGGCCATTGCTCGTGCGGTGCTCCGCGACCCGGCAATCCTGATTCTCGATGAAGCCACCAGCCAGATCGACTCCGAAAGCGAGGCGGAAATTGGGCGCACCATGCAGGCTTTTGGTGCGGACCGCACCGTGCTGGTGGTTGCTCACCGCCCATCCACCATTCTGGCTGCGGATGAAGTTGTTGTACTGGATCAAGGTCGAATCGTTGATCAAGGCACCAATACTGAGTTGCAAGCACGCTGCAGCCTGTATCGAGCACTGGTCGGCAAGTCGGAGTGAATGCTTTGGTGGGAGAAGGTATTCTTGAGGCATGACTTGGAGTTACATCATCTTCGCCTTGGTCGCCATCGCACAGGGGTACGCGAAGTGGCGTAAACAAAAAGCTGATGAGGCCAAGCGGTCCGGACTCGCCGCCAGCAAAAAAGCTGCTGCACGTGGGCCAGGGTCCCGGGACCCATCCTCGAGTGTTGATGTTTCGGAAAGACTGGTGACGGGCGGAACCCCTTGGATTCCAGGGGATCGCGATCCAGAGCGGGGCGGCGAGCGTTTGTTGGCTACCGCGCGTCAAGAGCAAACTTCATTGGGAACGCCCGCCAAGAAGAACACGGCCTCACCAGTTGCTTCGGCTTCCCCTGCCGCATCCAAGGCAGGAGCGCCCAAGTCCAGTGAATTGGATGTGGATCTCATCCTGAAAGGGTTTGGGCTCGACGGGGGTCAGGCCAGAATTGATGCCAACTCTCGTATTGAAGATCTGGAACAAGAGCTGAATATGCTTCGAGAGCGCCAAGGCACCCTTCTTGGAAATTGGAAGAAGTTGCGTGACGAGCGTGATGCTTTGGCTGCTCAATTGGACAAAACGCCTGATTCGAAGGCCGCCGGAAGGGGTGTCACCCCTTCGGAAAATATGTTTGATCGGCTCAAGTCGCCCCTTGGTGCCCGTGAGGCCTTTGTGATGTTCGAGATCTTGGGCCCACCGGTCGGCAGCAAGCGTTCTGGCACTCAAACCCCTCACAATTGACGAAGATCGTCTCCAATTGGCACAAGATCGCGTATCTTATGCCCTGCTGACATAAAGTCAGGCACGGAGAAGCGTCCATGTTGGATATCCGAAAGCTCAAGGAATTGATCCGGTTGATGGTCGAAAATGAGTTGACCGAGATCGATCTGAAAGATGAAAAAGAAACCGTGAGTCTGCGGCGTGAGGGCCAGCAGCCTCCCGTGGTCCAGGTTGCTCCTGCATCTGCTCATGCCTCCTCGGTAGCCCCAGCTCCAGTGGCTCCAGCCTCAGCTCCAGTGCCTCCAGCGGCAGTTCTTGGATCTGCCCCTTCTCCCACTCCTGAGCCGTCACCAGCTGACACTTCGGATTTGGAGCAGATCACCAGTCCGATGGTCGGCACGTTCTATTCAGCGGCAAAGCCTGAATCTCCCGCCTTTGCCAATGTGGGAGACATCGTCACCGCCGACACCACGGTGTGCATTGTGGAAGCCATGAAAATTTTCAACGAGATCAAGGCCGAGCAATCTGGCGTGGTGGAAAAGGTTTTGGTGGCCAACGGCGACTCGGTGGAGTTCGGTCAAGCATTGTTCCTGGTGCGACCGGTCTAACCCATGTTTGAACGCATTTTGATCGCTAACCGTGGAGAGATTGCTCTCCGGATCATCCGTGCCGCTCGTGAACTTGGCTGCGAGACCGTTTGCGTGTACTCGGAGGCTGACAAGGATGGGCCGTGGCTTGAGGCGGCGGATCATTCCGTATGTATTGGTCCGGGGCCGGCCAAGGATTCCTATCTGCGCATTGATCGAATCATTGCCGCGGCGGAAGTTTCAAAAGCTGATGCTATCCATCCGGGTTACGGATTTTTGGCCGAGCGAGCTGACTTTGCCGAGGTTTGCCGCGATTGCGAAATCGCCTTTATTGGTCCTTCTCCCGAAGCAATGGCTTTGCTCGGTGACAAGATCAGCGCAAAGAAGTTGGCCCGCGAGGTTGGTACTCCCATCTTCCCTGGCACTGAAGATGCGGTTGAAGATGTTGATGAAGCGGTAGCGGTTGCTCGTGAGATTGGCTTCCCAGTGATTGTCAAAGCTGCCGCCGGAGGTGGTGGCCGAGGCATGAGGATTGTTCGTGAAGCTTCAGAACTTCGTGGTGCGATCGAATCTGCTTCCAGCGAAGCGTCGGCGGCATTTGGTTCGGGCGCCGTTTATGTCGAGAAGTTTCTCGAGAAAGCGCGTCATGTCGAAGTGCAGTGCCTTGGTGATTCTCACGGCAACGCGATCCACTTGTTTGATCGAGATTGTTCCAGCCAGCGGCGGCACCAAAAGCTGATCGAAGAAGCACCAGCCCCATCGGTTGATCCGGTGAAGCGGCTCGAGACCGCGGAAGCTGCGGCTCGTTTGCTTCGTGAAGCGGATTACTGCGGGGCTGCCACCGTTGAGTTCCTCATGGATGCCAACGGCGATTACTCGATGTTGGAAGTCAATACTCGGGTGCAAGTCGAGCATTGCGTGACCGAAATGGTCACAGGGGTTGATATTGTCCAAGCATCGATTCTTGTCGCCGCCGGGCAGCCTTTGGGGATTGATCAGTCCGACATCAAACTCAATGGCCATTCAATCGAATGCCGAATCAACGCTGAAGATCCCGATCGGGACTTCATGCCGCAGGCCGGAGAAGTCCAAACCTTTGTCGCACCAGGTGGCCTCGGTGTCCGCATGGATTCCCACGTCCGCTCGGGTTATCGCATCCCACCGTTTTATGACTCCATGATTGGGAAGTTGATCGTGCACGCTCCATCACGTGAGGAGGCGATTACGCGGATGCGTGGCGCCTTGTCCGATCTTCGCATTGGTCCGGGCAAATCCACGGCGCCATTGCATTCCAAGCTTCTGGATCGCCCAGAATTCCGCAACGTGGATATGGACATCCACTGGGTGGAACGCATGCTCAAAGAGGAGTGATGGGCTCGTTCAACTGCCGCCGTTGCGGGTGGTGTAGTTACTGCTCTCGCGGGTGATGGTGATGTCATGCGGATGGCTTTCGATGAGACTTGCACCAGTGATTCGAACAAACCGTGCGTTGTGGCGAAGTTCATCAATCGTGCCACAGCCGCAATAGCCCATGGTTGACCGGAGCCCGCCGACAAACTGGTACACCAAATCGGAGAGCGAACCGCGATAGGGCACTGCGCCTTCGACCCCTTCGGGTACAAATTTCCGTGATTCGCGTTCGCCCTGGGCGTATCGGTCGGCGCTTCCAGCGGCCATGGCGCCCTCGGAACCCATGCCCCGATAGGTCTTGAATCGTCGGCCGCCACGCAAAATGACCTCTCCGGGAGATTCATCAAGCCCAGCAAACATCGATCCCAGCATGACGCTGCTGGCTCCAGCAGCAATAGCTTTGCTGATGTCGCCTGATTGTCGAATGCCACCATCGGCGATGACGGGGACGCCCGCCGGTTCGGCCACCGAAACCGCTTCGGAAACAGCGGTAAGTTGCGGTACGCCAACCCCGGTCACAACGCGGGTGGTGCAGATGGAACCCGGACCGATGCCCACTTTTACCGCGTCCGCTCCAGCATCGATGAGTGCTTTTGCACCGTCAGCCGTTCCGACGTTGCCGGCAATCACTTCGATATCAAACTTCGATTTCACTTCTCTTACAGTGTCGATGACATTCCGCGAATGTCCGTGTGCGGTGTCGACAATGATCACGTCCACTTCCGCTTCAACCAGAGCTTCTACGCGGTCGTATTGATGGACGCCAACGGCAGCCCCAACCCGCAACCGACCACGATCATCTCGGCATGCCTTGGGATGAGACCGAACTTTTTCGATATCACGCATGGTGATCAATCCGGCGAGATTGCCCGCTTGGTCAATCAGCAAGAGCTTTTCAACGCGGGCTTTGTTCAGCAATGCCTCGGCTTTTTCGAGGGTGGTGTCGGCGGGGGCGGTGACCAAGTTTTTACGGGTCATCACGTCTTGGATACGGGCTTCGCTGCCTGAGGCCCATTTCATGTCCCGACTGGTCAAAATGCCAGCCAAGCGTCCGCGGGAGGTGCCGTCCTCAGTAATCGGGAACCCCGAGACATGATGTGTGGCCATGAGGGAGCGGGCCCGGGCGAAGGCGTCATCTGGTCTGAGAGTCACCGGATCAGAGATCACACCGTTTTGGCTCCGCTTTACCGTCCGCACGGCCGTGGCTTGGGACTCCGTATCGAGATTCTTGTGGACAATGCCGATTCCGCCCTCTTGAGCCAAGGCAATGGCCAATGGGGCCTCAGTTACGGTGTCCATCGGGGCAGACAGCAGTGGAATACCGATCCGAATCCCCCTCGTGAGGCGGGTTTCGGTGCTCGCGGCGTCCGGAGTGATGTTTGAAGCGGCGGGAACAAGGAGGAGGTCGTCGAAGGTGACGCCTTCACCGATAATTTTATCTTCCAATGAGGCCATAGTTCATTGTGGTGTTCTGGCGTCGAATCGTCAACTGGAATCCCCGAACCGCGTTCTTCATTCGTTGATTGGGCGGTATCCGCTATTCTGAGCGGCTTGACTTGGCGGCTTTGACCGCGACCTTTGGAGGCTTCTGCTTTGGGACACGTCACAGAAACAGGTTCAATTATGGCCAACCCGGTCCATCACGACGCAGGGACTGCGGCTGGGGAGGGTTTGAAGGCCTGGCGCCTTTATCTTCGGACCTGTATTGAGAATGCAGCGTCGGACTTGCACATCAAGTCAGACGCTCCACCGAAGATTCGAATTCGGGGTGAGCTTCGCAAGATGGCGGCACCCAATTGCACCAAGGATTTGATGTTCCAAATTGCCAAGGATGTGCTCGACGATTCGCAGTACACCCTGTTCTCGCAAAAGGGACAGATTGACTTTGCGTACGATTATGAATCCACCAACTCGGACGATGACGATGAGGTTGTTCGCCGCTTTCGGGTGAACTTGTTCATGGCCCGTGGCAAGCCTGCGATCGCGGCACGTTTGATCACCAGTCAGATCATGGACTTCGAAAGTCTGAACCTTCCCGAGATTCTGGGCGAGGTGTCAATGCGGGCTCAGGGCTTGATTTTGTTTGCCGGGGTGACTGGCTCAGGAAAGTCAACCTCAATCGCATCGATGCTCCAGTACGTCAACCAGCGCAAGCGTTGTCACATCGTGACCATCGAAGACCCTATCGAATACTTGTTCCAAGATGACAAAGCCAACATCAACCAGCGGGAAGTGGGCATTGATTGCCTCTCCTTTAACGAAGCTCTTCGGGCTTTGGTCCGGGAAGACCCCGACATTGTGCTGGTCGGTGAAATGCGGGACTATGAAACCTTTGAGGCCGCCATTCGTGCGGCAGAAACTGGGCACTTGGTGTTCGGAACCATTCATGCTTCATCTGCTTGGCAGACTTTCGGCCGAATCTATGACCTTTTCCCTGAAGGTGAACGGGAGCAGATTCGAAAACTCCTGTCTTACAATTTGCAGGCCATCATTTATCAGCGCTTGATGCCCACCTTGAAGCCCGAAGTGGCTCGGGCTCCAGCTCTTGAGATTCTGCTGAACACTCCGATTGTTCAGAAGTACATTTTTGAAGGCCGTGAAAAAGACCTCCTCGAAGTCATGAAGAACAGTGCCGACGAAGGGATGCAGGACTTCACCACCGCCCTCGCCGATCTTGTGGAAAGCGAGATGGTGCACCACAAAGTTGCCATCGACGCTAGCCCCCGTCCCGAAGAACTCAAGATGCGTCTCAAGGGTATCGGCTAAGCCGCGCTGCTCTTGCAGGAGACTTTCATGTCCGCAATATCATTTCCTATCCTTCTCGCTGACATCGGCCCGTTATGGCTGGTCTCGCCGGTCAAACCCATCCTGGCTTTGCTGCCTTTCCTTCCGTGGGCGTGGGCTATTTCGACCCACCTCGAAAAGGACGCCGATCGGTTGTTGTTGGGCCGCAACAAGTGGAATGTCATCCACATGGTGGCCGGGTTGCTGGCCGTGTTGTCAGTCCTTTTTGTGCCGATCTTTTGGATTGGGTGGCCTTTGGCAATGGTGCTGCTCTTTACCCCAGTGTTTGTTTATGTGGGGGTTCGGAACCAAAAGTCAGAAAGCCAGTGGGAGCCACTTAACTTTCAAAAGCATCTTGGTGAAGTGGCCAGTAAAGATGACAAAAAGTTGGCCAAGGAATTGCGATACAAGTTCCTTGACGCTCAGGGTTCAATGTCAGCCATCCCAGAAGCCGAGTCCGAGGCTTTTCAGATCATGGCCGCCGCGTCAGAACTGCCGTTTGGGGTTTTGGTCCGTGGTGCCACCCGAGTTGAGCTGTTGATTACAGAAGCCGGAACGGTGGGCACATCCGTCGTGAACGGCTTACGAGAGCAACTTGAGCCTATGCCTGCGAAGATGGGGCTCAAAATTCGTGAGTTCTACTGTGGTCTTTCGGGACTGGATGCCGCTGATCTCCGAAGGCAGCAATACGGCAAGTTCGGTTTGCACGGCCAAGCGGGAAAGACCAACGTCAGCATGTTCCTCTCTGGAACAAAGAAGGGGCTCCATCTTCGCCTTGAGTTTGATATGACTCGCCGTCTGAAGCGAGACTGGCATGAACTTGGATTGACCCCGTCCCAAGTGGAATCCTTTGAAGGACACTTTGATTTGGGCGCTGAGGGTGGGTTTGTCCTCCTTTCAACGCCACCACTTCAAGGCCTGTCAACACTGGCCTATGGGTTCCTTGGTCGCCACGACGCGTATCTGCAAAATGTGCGTGCCCTCGAGCGACAGCCGTTGATCACACTCGATGGTGTGGACATGATTCCATATGACGCTGACGAGTATTCCGAGGGATACACCCGTCAGCTCACCGCCGTTCTCCGGCGAGACCCTGATGTGGTGCTGGTGGATCCAATCGATGATGACAAGTCCACCGTTCGGACCTTGTTGGAAGCCGAAGAGCCCCCAGTGGTGTACATGCCACTGCGTGCAGCTTCTTTGGGAGAAAGTTTGCAGAAGTTCATGATGTTGGCGGGCGGTGACGCCAAGTCTGCAGTCAAGGACCTGAAGTATGTCGTGCATCAACGTCTGGTTCGTCGTCCTTGTCCAGATTGCTCTGTCTCATTGAACGCGTCTCCAGAACTTTTGCAAAAGCTTGGTTTGAGTGAGGAGGAAGGGGCAGGCCTGATGAAGGGCCTGGGCCAAATTGAAGTCAAACCTGGTCGATTCGAGACCTGTGATCGATGCCAAGGCTCTGGATTTAGCGGCGTGACTGGTGTCCTTGAAGTCTTGAAGGTCACCGATGAAATTCGGAAGCACCTTGCGAACAAAGATCTCAAGGCCGCACTCGTGGCTGCACGACGAGAAGGCAAGATCAGTTTGCAAGAAGCCGCGGTGAAGGCCGCCGGTGAAGGTCGTACCACCATTGAAGAAATCAGTCGGGCGTTTGCTCCGGCGCGAAAGGCGGCACCCGCCAATCAGGAGACATCCGCATGATCCTTTCGATTTTGATCATCATCGTGATTGCGCTTACGGCATTCTGGTGGGGGAACCAGGGCTCATTCTCTGCCATGCTTCACATGCTTTGCGCATTGGTTGCTGGTGCGATTGGATTTGCTGCTTGGGAGCCTTTGACTCATATGCTGTTGGACGCTGATGGCCTGCCAAGGTTCGTTGCTCAATTTGCATGGGGGCTTGGCCTCGCCGTCCCCTTTCTCGTGAGCTTCGCGATCTTGAGGTTCCTATGTGACACCCTGATCAAGTCAAACGTGACGTTGCCCAAGGGCGTCGAATTGGGTCTTGGTGGTGTTTGTGGCGCGGTGGCTGGAATTGTTTCCACTGGAATCTGCGTGATCGCCTTTGGTCACATGCAAGTTCCCGGCGACATCATGGGCTTCTACGGTGTCAAACGTGACCGAAGTGGTCAGTTGATGAACCGCAATAGTTTGTTGGTCCCAGTTCACACCATCACTGCAGGTTTGTACAACACGCTCAGTACTGGGGCATTCTCTACGGCCAAACCTTTGGCCGAATGGGCTCCGGATCTTGCCCGGAACACCACTTTGTTTCATGACACCGTTGATGGTGGCAAGGGTGCCGTGGCCATGCCTGGTAAGGCCGTGAAATTCAATGGCGACTTGCACCGTGTGCAAGCGGGCCCAACTGGTGAGTCCCTGGTCGTTGGTCTGGAATTCACCAACAAGGCGATGGATCACGGAAATCGCCTGACCATCACCAATTCGCAAGTGCGACTGGTTTCAGACCAGGGTGCGGTTCAACATCCAGAAGGCTGGTTTAGCCAATGGGGTTCACCTAAGGGCCAAGGGTATTTCATGTATGACGCGGACACCAATGTTGCGTCCAGTGAGCCCGGTACCAGCAGTGCCACCTTCCATTTCACTTTCCCCGTGAGCCCTGGATTTACTCCGCGGTTTGTTCAAGTGAAGGGCGTTCGGATTGATCTCCGAGGCAAAGAGGAAGTTCAGATCACCAGCACATTGGCTTCGCACTACGCGAAGGCAACCGGGGCAATGGCCGCTGCCGGCCCCTTCGAGCTTCGCGACATCTCCCGTTCGGTCGATGTGACCAAACGGTTCCGCGATATCCGTGCGGGCAAGAATGCCTTGCCGGCAGGATTTACGGTCAACAGTGACAACGAAATTGTCTCTGGTAATGGCATCCTTCAACTTGGTGGTAAGCGTCCTCCAAAGAAGTTGCGCATTCAAGGCCTCGCGGAAATCTCTGGCGCCCGAATGGTGGCGATCAATGTTTCACGAGGTGAGCCAGGTTGTCTGTTCGACGCACGTCCGGCTGGACCTGACAGTATTCGTTTGCTCACCGATCCTGCGGCAACCTACAGTCCGGTGGGCTACATCTTTAAGGACCGCCGTGGCTTGCAGATCAATCTGGATCCTGCGGGCCGATTCCCAACCGTGGCGGATATCCCAGCGTTGCCCAGTTCGGGAAATCAAGAACTCACTTTGCTGTTCTATGTGACCGAGGGGGCCACCGTGACGGGTCTGAAAGTTGGTGAGCAAACGATAGGGACTTGTTTGGTGCCCGTGACCGCAAAGAATTAGTCGTCTTGAGCCCTACGTCTTTGGGGGCTACACTAGACAATCACCGCCCTTGGCGCAGCTGGCTAGCGCGCTTGCATGACACGCAAGAGGTCACTGGTTCGAGTCCAGTAGGGCGGACTTGAGAATGAATGAACACGGCCTCGCTTCGGTGAGGCCGTGTTCTTTTGGGGACCTCTGCGATAGTCTTAGGGCATGATGAACTCGTGCGATGTGTGTGTGTTGGGGGCCGGTCACAACGGCCTCACCTCCGCGGTCTTCCTCGCACGCGCGGGTCTTCGTGTTCATGTTCTGGAGCGTTCTTCTGTTCTCGGTGGAGCTGCTCGTACGGAACGCCCTTTTGCCAAAGCGCCTGAGCTTGGTCATTCAACGGGTGCGTATTTGCTTGGGGTCATGCCACCAGAGTTGATGGATCGGTTGGCTTTACCATTAGAGTTGGTTCGTCGCGACCCTCATTATTTCCTTCCGACCCTTGATGGTCGATCGCTGTTGCTGGGGGCTGACGCAAATAAAAATGATGATCAACTTCGGACTTTCTTCTCCGAAGCTGACGCCAATGCGGTTGCTCGACTAGAAGCTGAACTCGCTCAGTTGCGTGAAGACCTTGCGCCCGCATGGCTGCAAGAGGCATTGTCTATTACAGAAACCGCCGAACGATTCATCCGGCCAGAATTGCGTGATGTTTTTGTTCGGTTGTGTCAGGAGCCCGTCGAGCACTATCTCAATCGGTTTGGGTTTAAATCTGAACTTCTGCTTGCGATGTACGCGGTAACCGATGGCTTCAGTGGGCTTTCCGCTTCATTTGGAATGGAGGGGACGGGTCATAATTTCCTTGTTCACAACATGTGTCGTCTTCGCGGGTCTGGGGGCACCTGGATGATTGCCAAAGGAGGAATGGGCGCGGTGAGTCAGGCCTTGGCAGATGAAGCAAAAAAGGCGGGTGCCACAATCGAAACCAATGCCGAGGTCACAGCCATGGAGCGTGAAGGCAATGGGTGGCGTTTGTCGGGATCCTTTGGAGAATGTCAGGCTGAGACCGTGGTTGCGGGCTGTGACCCGTATCGTCTTGCGGACTTGGTTGGTGATGCCATCC
>PAFA01000021.1 GCA_002700845.1 Phycisphaerae bacterium
CGTTTGAGATCCGGATCGGCGGCAACCAGATAGGCCGGCACTTTGGTGCGGGCGTACGTTGACTTTGAATCCTTCACACGGAAGAGATTGAGAGAGGGGGCAACAAACTGTTTGGCATTCCGAGGCATTCGGGGGCCGTCCTTCCATCTGATGCAGCCTTGCACCAGTTGGTGCAAAACCTTGCACCGGTTTGAAGTAGCGGCCCGCACACGCCTTTACGCGGTACCCCAGAAACACTGGAGTTTGCGGGACTTAGATGAAAGCGGCTGAAGGGATTCGAACCCTCGACATTCACGTTGGCAACGTGACGCTCTACCACTGAGCTACAGCCGCGATGTAGGCCCTAAGGCCGGAAGGAAGATCATACCGCCGCCATTTGTGCGAGGCAAGGGGAACTGTGAAGGTGGCCGCACGACCGATACGATCCATCCATGCCGCCGCTTTCGGAACATGGTGATCGTCTGGCTTGGTCCGCAGGCCAGATCACTCGTTGGTTTCCGTCCGCAGCACGCGACCTGCCTTGGCGACGGCAACGTACCCCTTGGCGAGCTCTGGTCTCCGAGTTCATGCTGCAGCAGACCCAGGTCTCCCGGGTCGCCGAACGGTTTGAACCCTTTCTTAAAGATTTCCCTACACCGGCCGCCATGGTGGACGCGGGCGAAGATGCGGTTCTGGCAAAATGGAGTGGCATGGGCTACTACCGAAGAGCCAGGATGCTTCACGCGGCCGCGGTTGCCATTGTTGAGAACCACCATCAGATTGTTCCAGTGGATGCTTCGACCCTGGAGACGCTCCCGGGCATTGGCAGATACACCGCCGGCGCGATTGCTTCTATTGCCTGCGGTCAGTCGACCCCTATTGTCGATGGCAATGTTGACCGGGTCTTCTCGCGGCTCACCGGCGACGACTCGGTTCCAGGAACAAAGGGGCGTGAAGCGCGTCGCTGGGCAGAAGCTGAGTTGTACGTGTCCGCGGCCAAGCAACCCGAAGTCGCCAACGAGGGCCTCATGGAACTTGGCGCTTTGGTTTGCCAGCCCAAGTCCGCCCAGTGTTTGATTTGCCCGTTGGCAGAACAGTGTCAAGCGCTGCATATGGGGCGAGTGCATGAGATCCCCCCCCCTAAGCCGCGGGCACAAAAGAAGTTGATGCAGATGGAGGTCGGCATTTCTTGGTCTGGCCAGAAGATGCTGCTGATTCAGCGACCCGACAAAGGCCTTTTTGCCAAGACCATGTTTCCCCCTGATGTCGATGGTCTATGTCCACCCAAGGATCGCCGTCTGATTGGTGAGGTTCGACACCAGACCACCCACCGGGACGTCCGGGTGCTTGTTTATGCATGCCCGCCCAAACGCAAGATTCCTGGTGGTGTCTGGAAGCGTCCAGATGACGAAGGGTTGGCTCTCACAAGTCTCGCCAGCAAGATCATTGCGCTCTCTCAACAAGATCAAGCAGAGGGCTCAACGGATTCAACGTCGTCGTGATCCTCTGGATAGGCCAGGCGTTGATGTCGAATGGATCGCAGTCGTCCGATGATCGCGTCTTCCACTTCGTGCAACTCCCGCAGCGTAAGTTTGCATTCATCGAATTGGCCGTCCAGCAAACGTTCCCGTGAGAGGTCGCGAACAATAGATTCTATTTTTCCGCTTGGGAGTTCTCCAGCTGCTCGCGATGCTGACTCGCAGGCGTCAGCAAGCATGAGTACCGCTGCTTCTTTGGATCGAGGTCGCGGGCCCGGATATCTGAAGGATGACTCTTCAACTTCCTCATCTTCGGAGGCGGCATCGCGAGCCTTGACGTAGAACCATCGCACAACCTGCGTTCCATGGTGGCTGGAAATGAATTCGCGTAGCGATTTGGGCAATCCGCTTGCGCTGGCCATCTCCAGACCATCCTTGACATGACCGGTGATGATCAAATAACTGATGTTTGCCCGAAGATCATCATGGGGGTTTGTACCGGACTGGTTTTCGACAAAGTAATCCGGCTTTCTCATTTTTCCAATGTCGTGATACAGGGCGCCGACATAGGCGAGGGCGGCATCGCCGCCAATTGCAGTCACGCCTGCTTCGACCAAGGCGGCAACTTGCAGCGAGTGGTCGTAGGTTCCGGGAGCACGAGCGGCAAGCTCTTGCAGCAGTGGGTGTCGAGGGTCTCGAAGTTCACCCAATGTCATTCCGGTAACCCGGTCAAACCACCGTTCCATGGTGGGCAATAAACCCATGGCGAGGAAGCCGACCAGAAGAGTGGTCAACCAGGCGGCAAACGCTCGAGCGGCACCTTGACCAAACAATCCCTCGGTTCCAGAAGGAAGGCTCATCCATTCTGCGACCGCCGCGCCAAGGCCAAAGATCATCGCGCTCCGACCGGCCGCAGAAATAATGGTCGCGCGGTCTTCAAATCTTCCCAAACGTGCAGCCATGACTGCTGATCCGGCGACTATGCCCGGGGCAAGGAGGATCGGGGCGGGGGCAACCAAGGCGCCGAGAACGCCAAGCGTGGCTCCGGCAATCCCGCCAAACATTCGGTCGTATGCCAGGGAAACACTAATCGTGCCAAAGGCCGCAATCGCGATGACAGCCGCATCCCGCGCTGCTGGCAACCTCTCTCCCAAGAGAAAGGGCACGGCGAGCAAACCAACAAAAAGAATCAGGAATGTTGCGAGCCGTATGGCGTGACGGACCAACTTTGGGTGCCGGGTGGTGGCGATGCCGGCCATGGGGCCCATGACAAGCAGACACAACAAGAACACCGAGCCAAATTCCTTGAGGCCAAAACGGGCGGTCTTGGCGTAAATCTTTTTGGCATCGTCCAATTGTTCAGCTGGCACACGCTGTCCGGATCGCCAAAGGATCTGGCCGGCCTCGTATTGCTCAACCACCTTGGGGGTTTGGTCGCGGATCTGCAGTTCGAGCTGAGCGCGTCGGTCCCGATCAAGGCTAATGGTGGCCTGAGCATTGGGCCCCAAGATTTCTTCAGCCAGAAAAGGAACGGCTTCTTCGGGAAGACCAGAGCGCAACACTGCATTTCGGAGATCACGAGGTGTCGTTGATTGATCAATCCGAATGACATCGGTGGGTCTGACGACCCGGCCACTGGGGAGGGTGACGAGCAATCGGCCCCGCTGTGATGCTTGGGCATCCAAGTCGTTGTCGACCAGTGGAATTTCAAGCAGATATTCATCGACCAATCGCTTGATATTTCGATTCCAAGAAGACTCAGAGATCAGCCCCAAGGTCGTTCTTTCGGATTCCTCTTTTTGGGATTCGCTGCTGCGTAGCGTAGCGCCCACTGCGATCAAGTCTTCTTGCAGCCGGGTCAGCCAGGCTTCATCAGGAAGCATCGGGCGATCCAGAATGGCGAGTTCGTTTTCAACGGCACGTTGTGACTCAGCTTCGTCGACGAAGGTGATGGCGATTGGAACAGTCACGGTTTGATGGGCAATTCGATCCGGGACCACTTCTGGTCGCGATTGCCCAAAGAGCACCATTGCGGCAACCACGGCGGTGCCGAGGAAAAAGACCGGGAGCCCCAAATGCCACTTTGGATCAGCAAGTGCGTTGAGTAATGGAGCGCGGTCGGAGTGGCCGAGAGCCATTCTCGCAGCTTCTCGTCGAGTCCTTGAACTCGATCGTCCGCGGTCAATCTGCTCGCTCACGCGTTCCATGCTCCATCGATATTGGCTTCATCTCTTAGCCGTTCTAGAGCTGCTCCAGCACTCAGAAGCGATTCATCGGCAAAGGGTGCTGCGAGCAGTTGCACTCCGAGGGGGAGGTTGTCTTGATCACGTCCATAGGGGACCGAGACCCCGGGGATCCCTGCGATATTGGCGCCGACGGTGTAGCGGTCGCACAGATACATCTCCACTGGATCCGTGATGCCGCCGAGTGGGAATGCTGGGCTTGGGGTGGTTGGACTCAACAAAACGTCGCAGCTTGAAAATGCTTTGAGGTACTCGTCGCGGATCATGCGACGAATTTTGAGGGCGCGGTTGTAATACGCGTCGTAATAGCCGGCGCTTAGAACGTAGGTACCCAGCATGATTCTTCGGCGGACTTCTTCTCCGAATCCCTCGGAACGGCTCAGTGCCATCAATTCGTCGGGGCTTGCGTTGGGGGCCTGCGCTCGATGTCCGTAGCGGATGCCATCAAATCGGGCTAGGTTTGATGAGGCCTCAGCGGTTGCGATCACGTAATACGTGGAGATGCCCTGGTCCAGCAGAGAAAGATCAATATCAACGACGTCAGCGTTTGCAGAGGCAAGCTGCTTGCGCAAACCCGTCATCATGTTTGTGACGCTGTC
Source organism: Phycisphaerae bacterium (assembly GCA_002700845.1). GTDB lineage: Bacteria > Planctomycetota > Phycisphaerae > Phycisphaerales > SM1A02 > UBA8653. The sequence goes on from PAFA01000021.1 coordinate 4,300, forward strand.
CGCATTTCCATCGGAGGCCGATTGGGTCGGGATCCCCACCCGGAGCCCCTTCATATTGGTGCTGGTCAACTCGCAAGGGCGGGGTGGTGCAGGGTCACAGGTGCCGTCCTTTGGGTCTCCGCCCCGCAGGACACCAAACGCCAGAGCGGCATCTTCACAATCCCTGGTGAAGGGCCCGATTTGGTCGAGACTCGAGGCAAAGGCAACCAGCCCCCAGCGGCTGACCTGGCCATATGAGGGCTTGAGCCCGGTGACCCCGCAGAACGCAGCTGGCTGCCGAATAGATCCACCGGTGTCTGACCCGAGGGCAATGGGAACCAGACCGGCCGATACCGCCGCCGCACTTCCTCCGGAGGATCCACCAGGAACACGAGACGAATCGACAGGATTTTTCACCGCACCGAAGTGGCACGTTTCTGTCGACGAACCCATGGCAAATTCATCGCAGTTTACTTTTCCAACAACAATTGCTCCGGCTTCACGAAGGCGTGTTACCGCCGTTGCATCAAAAGGAGACCGGTAATTCTCCAGCATTTTTGAGCCACAGCTCGTTCGACCTTCAGTGGTGCAAATGTTGTCTTTGATCGCTACGGGGACACCCGCAAGTACGCCGGCGGGTGATCCGCGGGCAATATTGCGATCGACCTCTTCGGCGGCGGCCAATGCTTCGGTCGGGAAAGTTTCACGAAACGCATTGCTTGAGTCTGCATCGATCTTGGCCAATGTCTCCTGAACAATGGCGACGGCAGATCCTCCGCTTTGAACATGCTCGGCAATCATTCGAGCAGATTTCATGAACCTTCTCCCAGAACTTTGGGTACGGCGATCCAGGCGTCATGCGTCGCGGGGGCCAGGTTGAGAACATCATCGGTGGGCAGCGGCTTGTCCTTTGCGTCGGGTCGAAGGGCGTTGCTGAGTTCGTGTGGGTTATTCAGAGGTTCAATGCCTTCAACATCCACGCTGGATAGAGAATCAACGTGGGAAAGAATTCGGACAAGGTCGGCACGAACCGTATCCCGCTCTGCCTCATTGAGGTGGAGTCGGGCCAGGTTGGCAACTTTATGAACAGCAGCTTCATCAATTTCAGACATTGGGCCTCACCTTGAAATGCGGGGAACGGTGGAGGTCTATGATATTGGACTTCACCATGCACGATTCGACCCCTCGACTACCGTTTTCCCGAAAGCTTTTGCGGTCCGCGATCGTTCTCGCCGTTCTTCTGGCGGGTCCAGGGTCCTTCGTCATGTTGGTCCGTTCCGCCCCTGACCCCTCAGAATCCATCGTTGACGTGCCTCCGGTGGCCCTAGAGGTGTATTCACTCTCTGAGGCCCTGATTCCTCGTCAGGCGTCGGCTTTCGGGAGGGTTCGCCCATTGAACCGAATCAGTCGCGGTTCTGAAGTGGCTGGTCCAGTCGTCTGGCGGGCTGATTTGGACAGTGGTGATGCTGTTCTGGCCGGTGAGGTATTGGTTCGTCTCGACCCCGCGTCGTTTGAATCCAGGTTGGCTGCGGCAAAAGCCGCCGTCCAATCCGCCACGGCCGCCCTTGCCGATCTCCAGGAAGAGTCCGCGGGCCTTGTAGACCGTCGCCCAGCATTGGCATCCCAACGAGACGCCCTTGCCCGTGAATCCGATCGCTTGCTTCGGGCAGTGCAGTCTGGGGCCGTCGGCAGCAGTGCTTTTGATCAGGCAGAGGCCGCAAGGCTTCGTGCCGAAGACACGCTCACGCAACTCGACCTTGCTCTCCGCCGGGTTCAGACACGCCGGTCAGTACTCGAGGCTCAGCAGGCTTCAACTTTGGCATCCGAGGTTGAAGCCCAGGATCAATTGAACCGCTGCGAGATCACTGCCGGCCTGGATGGCCGGCTTGATGGTTTTGACGTACAGCTTGGAGAGCGTGTGGCGGTAGGGCAGATCATCGCCTCTGTCATCGGTCAGCAGCGGGTTGAATTGGAGTTGACGATCCCAGCTGGCATGTTTGGCGTTGTTGGCGTGGGCGACAAAGTTTCGTTGCGCCGATCTGGAATTGCTGATTCACGAACCGCATTCATTGATCGAATCGCGCCTTCTGCTGATCCAGAAGGTCGAACATTTCAAGCCTGGGTTGAAGCGAATGTTGACGACATGCTTTTGCCAGGTGTTTTTGTTGAAGCGACGGTTTCCGCTGGCGACCCAACCTTGGCGTTGGTCGCGCCTCGAAGTGCACTGCTTGGCGAGGCATTGCAAACCGTTGATGCCCAAGGACGGCTGAAGACCATTCCGGTTCAAATTGCTTGGACGTTTGAGGGACCATTGCCCGAAACCGGTTTGCCGGATACCGAATGGGCGGTTCTGCGGGTTGCGCCGCCCGCTGGCACCCAAATCATTCGGCGAGCGGGTCGTCGACTCCCCGATGGGCTTCGGGTTGATGCGGTCCGGGTACTCGAGGGGGCCAAGTGAGTCTGGTTGAATCAGTTCTGAAGCGGCCTACGGGCTCGAACCTGCTTGCATGGGTCCTTCTTCTGACGGGGCTTTACTCGGCCACATCGCTTACGCGTGAGTTCTTTCCCGAATCGAGCCCCGAATCAGCCACGGTGACCGCGATCTGGCCCGGGGCAGCTCCGGAAGATCTTGAGGAGGGCGTGGTCAGGCGAGTTGAAGATGCACTGATCGAACTTGATGAAGTGGATCGGGTGACCGCCTCTGTCCTTGAGGAAACCGCCACCATCATGGTGGAGTTCCGGGAAAGTGTGGGCAATGTCGACAAGGCCGTCGATGAGGTTCAGCGGGCCGTGGACGCCATTCCTGATATTCCCGCGGAGGTTGAAAGGCTCACGGTTACTGAGTTTGAACCGGTTCTTCCGGTCATCATGCTTAATGCATTTGGCGACGCTGATGAGCTGGTTCGCAAGCGTGTCCTAAAAGACATCGAGAGAGATCTTCGGAACATGCCCGGGATGGGGCGCCTCGTGCTTACGGGTATTCGTGACGATGAAATCTCCGTCGAGTTTGATCCCCTGGCAAGTGTTCAGGTTGGTCGATCCTTGCCCGAAATTGCCGCTCAGGTCGGGGCCGCTATGGATGACGGTCCGGCAGGCACCGTACTCGGGGCGGATCGAATTACCACTTTTCGGGGCGTAGGACGGGATGAATCAGTTGATGCTATTTCTGAGATCAGAATTTCTGGTCCGGGCGGCAGTTGGCCCCTGTCTGCATTGGCGTCAGTTGATGCCACGTTTGATGACACTCCAATTCGTTCTCGCTACGCCGGTGTTGCCGGCGCGGGTGCAACCGGGACCATCACGGTTTACAAGTCCGGCGATCAGGATGCGGTCGATATTGCTCGCATGGTTCGTGCATATGCGGCCGGACGCCGGGATGCGGCGGGACGCGAGCAGCCTCGTTTGACATGGGGAGTTTTCGAAAGGTTTGCCGCCACACTTCACGCCTCTTCTGGTGGGCGAGCTGATTTTCGGAGCTCCGCGCAAAAGGCTTACGAGGTTGGTTACACCGCGCCGGGTGTATTGCCACAAAATATAGATGTCTCCATCAGTAGCGATTTGGCTCGGTTTATTGAAGGCCGCATCGACCTCTTGGCCCGCAACGCCGCTATGGGAGGGGTGCTGGTCTTTGTCCTATTGCTTTTGGCCTTGTCATGGCGTACGGCATGGTGGGTGTTTGTTGGGCTTTCACTTGCGCTTTGCGGCACGCTGACCTTCATGGCGATCTCTGGCACCACATTGAATTTGTTGACCATGTTTGGCTTAATCATTGTGATCGGACTGCTGGTTGATGATGCCATCGTTGTTTCAGAGAACATTGAGTCCTACGGTGAAGCAGGTCACGACCCAGAAACTGCAGCCATCCTTGGCACCAAGCAAGTGTTTTGGCCCGTGACAGCCACCATCGCAACTTCTATTGTCGCATTCCTTCCGCTTTCGTTTATTCGTGGCCAAATCGGGGATCTGATGGGAGCGCTTCCTGCCGTCGTGGCCTGCGCTTTGATCACCAGTCTGATTGAAAGCCTTCTTATCCTTCCGATTCATATGAAGCATTCGCTTGCGGCGCGGCCCAAGCGTCCGAAGCGTGGATGGTCGGCCTTCCGGGACAACCGGCTGCTTCCAGCCTTGCAAGATGCCCACGCTTGGCTCCTGCGTCGAGCCCTTGCCCGCCCAGCCTTGACCGTCGCCATTGCGATCAGCACCAGTATTTTCAGTTTGGGTCTGGTCGTGGCGGGCAAGCCGCCGTTTGAATTCCTTCCAACCAGCGACAGCGAAACCGTTATCGCTGAGTTGAGGATGCCCGTGGGTACGCCCGTGGACGAGACCGAGAGAATCGTGCAGCAGATCGAAGCTGCGGCGCGTTCATTGCCGGAAGTCAAAGGCGTCTCTGGCTTAAGTGGGGCCCAGGCCTCTGTTGATGACACCAGTGGAATGACATTGGCCGGTACAGGTTCCCATCTGGGCCAGGTCTTCATTGAGCTTCTCCCCATCGAGTCACGAGACCGTGAATCCAAGACGGTGACCGCTGACATCCGAGATCGGATTGGACCAGTCCCGCAGGCTGAGCGTTTGGTCTTCACCGAAATTCAAGGTGGCCCTGCAGGCCGTGCCATCACTATTGAGGTTGCGTCCGAAGACGACACACGCCGCCAAGCTGCGGTTGACGCGTTGAAATCTGTTTTGGCATCAGTCGATGGCGTGGTCGATATCGGTGATGACGATCCGGGTGAGCGACGTGAACTTCGGGTCGAGGCCAAACCGTCTTCGGTCACACTGGGTTTGTCTGAAGCATCTATTGGGCAACAAGTCAGAACAGGGCTTTTGGGTGCAGTTGCCCACCGCTTTGCTCTTGACGGTGAAGAAGTAGATCTTCGAGTTCGCCTAAACGATCGCACCCGGAACTCTACGGCCGCTATGGAACAGTCATGGGTGGTCTCGGCGCTTGGTGTGCCCGTGCCCTTGTCCGAGGTGGCCTCACTGCGCGAAGCGACAGCACCGGCCTCGATTCGCCGCGTTGACCGTCGACGTACCACCAGCGTGGTGGCTGACTGTCGTCCTGATCTCTCACCCGAAACGGCGATGCAGGCCATTCGTCCTGGGTTGAAGAGGGTGCAAGCGGAATTCCCATCAGTCATCATTGATGAGGGTGGTCGGCAAAGACAATTGTCCCGGGCATTCGCTTCCCTGCCCATTGGATTTTTAGCCGCAACGATTGGGATTTACATGATCCTGTGTCTGTTGTTTGCCTCCATGCGTCAACCCCTTGCGGTACTGGCAAGTATTCCCTTTGGGATCATTGGTGTCGTCATGGGCCATCTTCTTACCGGCTACAACCTCACATTTCTGAGTTTGGTTGGCTTCATTGCACTTACCGGCATTGTGGTCAACGACTCATTGGTCTTGGTGGAGTTCTACAACCGCAAGAAGGCGGAAGGGGTAGGAAAGGTTGACGCGTTGATGGCGGCCGGCCGGCGTCGATTGCGACCGATTTTGCTGACGACCCTGACCACCGTCCTTGGTCTTCTTCCCCTGATGCTGGAGCAATCCTTCCAGGCAAAATTCCTTATTCCCATGGCGATCTCCATCTCGTTCGGACTGATCAGTGCCACGGTCCTTATCCTGGTTGTCTTACCCGCGTTGCTGCTCCTTTCGGAGGGCACCCAGCCTGAGCAGCCAACCCACTAAGATCCCTTCATGCTCCAGTTGCCCGCAATACCGGTAGCTCCCGGTTTGGCCGTTGGCGAAGCCATGGTCGTCCGAGACCTTCGCGAAGGTGTCGAGCGTCAGGCCATTGAATCCAGTGGGATAGAAGCAGAATGTCAACGCGTTCAGCACGCTCTCGACCGCGTTGCTGGTCAACTCGAAGAAGATCGTGACCGCGTGAAGATTGATCTGGGCGCGGACGCGGCCGAGATTTTTGGTTTTCATCTTGGACTTCTTCGCGATCCCGCACTCCGCGCGGCGATCATGCTTCGGGTGCGGGACAACCTTGATGATGCCGCACACGCGACGGCGGAGTCCATCCTTGATCTTTCCCGGAGATTCCAGTCGCTTGGGGACCCCATCTTCCGTGAAAAGGCCGATGACTTGCTCGACCTTGAGCGGCGTCTGCTTCGTGAACTTGGTGCGCTCGGCGAGGATCGCATTCAGAGTATCGATCGCGCTGTGGTCCTAATCGCCGCTCGTCTCACCCCAGCTCAAGCAGCAGGCCTTGATACCAACTTCGTCAAGGCGTTGGTCATGGAGACCGGGGGGCGCACCAGCCACGTCTCGATCATGGCGAGTGCCCTTGGTATTCCCGTCATCGCTGGTTGCCGTGGATCCACCCGTCATGTCAAGGAGCATTCAACGGTTGTTGTCGATGGAGATGCTGGACGTCTTTTGGTCCGTCCCCTCGACGAAGAACTGGCAAAGCTCCGTGAGCTGGCAAGCCGCCGCGCTGCCCGACTGGCCGAAGCTCTCAATCACGCCCATGAGCCTGCCGTCACCGCCGACGGGGTCCAAATCTCACTTCATGGCAATATTGAACTCGCCCGTGAAGTTCCCGGGCTTCTTGAGGTCGGGGGGGATGGTGTCGGCCTTTTTCGAACCGAGTACCTGTATCTCACTGCAGCCCGCCCCCCAACTGAGGAGGAGCATCTTGCCCAGTACCGAAAGGCCCTAACGGACCTCTGCGGACGGACGCTCACCATCCGTACGTTTGATCTTGGGGCGGACAAAGTTGGTTCGACGGGCCCTGATCCCGAGCCAAACCCCATGCTTGGGCTGCGAAGTATTCGCTATTGCCTTCGAAATATGGAAATGTTTCGGGTCCAGCTTCGGGCCATTCTTCGGGTTGCCGCTGAGGGGCCAGTTCGAGTCATGTTCCCGCTCATCGGTGTTCATTCTGAGCTCCGACAGGCCCGTATGGCCCTTGAGGATGTCCGCGAAGAACTTCTTGAAGAGGGCCTGCCTCACAGCCGGGATCTCCCCGTGGGAATGATGATTGAAGTCCCCAGTGCGGCCCTGATGGCTTCAAGTTTTGCCCGTGAAGTCGATTTTTTCTCCATTGGCACCAATGATTTGACCCAATACGTGCTGGCTGTGGATCGAGGCAATGATTCTGTGGCCAGCCTTTATTCCTCAGCGCATCCGGCGGTTCTTCGCATGGTGAAGGACGTCGCCAGTGCTGCACGCCACCATGGCATCGACTGTTCCCTTTGCGGAGAGGCCGCTTCTGACCCTCGGCTGACCATGTTGCTCCTCGGGCTTGGTCTGCGTACACTCTCTCTGACGCCCTCGAGAATTCCAGACATCCGTCGTGTTGTCAGGAGCATTCGAATGGCTGACTGTGAGCGAGTTGCCCGTCGGGTACTTCGGCTCGAATCGGACCGGCAGGTGCTTCGTTGCCTGCAGGAGGAACTTGGACGGGCTGCTCCTGACTTCCAGGCGGAGCAAGGCAGCTAACCCGGCCGTCATCGGATGGTTCTTCACCCCTTGGGTGAGGCCACCCACCCCCCGGAGTAAGGCATACTCAGACCCCGGCAACTTGATCTCAGGACACCAGGCACGCTCGTCGTGACTGTCGTTTGATTCCCTGAAGATTCCTGTTCCGCTCTGAATCCTTACTCCGCAATGAAAGAATTCAGGCCCCTTGGCAACGAGATTGCCAGTGACCTGAGAAGAAAGTAGGCAACCGTGGCTAAGGCCGACGCGGCTTCAAATGAAGCCATAATGCTGATCAACGACAACCCAGGTCAAGAAACCCGTATCGCCATGATGCGAGACGGTCGACTTGACGACCTTCTCTCCGAACGACCGGCCACCGCCACCAGTGTGGGCAATATTTATCGTGGTCGTGTCACCAATGTCGAAGCTGCTATTCAAGCGGCCTTTGTCGATTTTGGACATGGCAAGGTTGGGTTCCTTCACGTTACCGACTTGCATCGCAAGTATTTCCCTGGCGAGACCAAGAAGGAAAAGATCGGTAAGAAGACACCCCGAAGTGAACGGCCACCGATTCAGGACTGTCTGAAGAAGGGTGACATTATTGAGGTGCAGGTCATTAAGGAAGGGATTGGCACCAAGGGGCCAACACTGTCTTCGAACCTGGCCATCCCCGGTCGTTATTTGGTCATGTTCCCTTGGCAAGATGGAGCTGGAGTCAGCCGAAATGACGTCGATGAGGAAGTTCGACGTAAAACTCGCGAAATCGTCAAGGCCCTTGAAAAGCCGGCCGAGGATGCGGGACTGGTGGCTCGAACCGCCGCATTTGGCAAGTCCGCCACCGATTTAAAACGGGATGTTGCGTACTTGAAGCGGTTGTGGAAGACAATTGAGTCTCGTATCGAGAAATCAGGTGTCCCCTGTGAGCTTTACACCGAAAGCGATCTGGTTCTTCGGACCATTCGAGATCAGCTTGGTCCGGATATCACCAAAATTGTTGTCGATTCTGAGCCCGCATACGAGCGTGTTACCGCTTTTCTTTCGGTCGTTGCGCCTCGAAGCGCGCCTCCAGTCGTGCTGTATGACCGGCCGACGCCAATGTTCCACGCCTACCGTGTGGAACCCCAGATTGCCGAACTTCTCCAACGCGAGGTTCCTCTGAAATCAGGTGGCGCATTGGTGATTGATCAGACCGAAGCCCTGGTGGCGATCGATGTCAACTCTGGACGCTCAAGATCTGCCAAGGACTCAGACACCAACGCGTACAAGACCAACTGCGAGGCCATTGAGGAAATTGCACGCCAGTTGCGTCTGCGGGATTTGGGTGGGGTTGTTGTGCTCGACTTGATTGACATGCGGCTGCAAAAGCAGCGTCGAGAGATCCGTGACCGGCTCGAAAATGCCATGGAAAACGATCGGGCAAAGAAGACCATTGGCGAAATTGATCGCTTTGGATTGCTTTCGCTTACCCGGCAACGCATGAGGCCAGGTGTTGACAAAGAGCATTTCCGAGACTGCGATGTGTGCCATGGGCGTGGACGTATTCGTACTGGGGAAAGCCTTGGCAGTGAAAATCTTCGCCAGGCTGCATTTTTACTCTCCCGGGAGCAAGTGGGGAGTGTTGAATTGGTCTGCCATCCCGACGTTGCAGCGGCGTTGTTTGTGAGCCGCCGACAAGAATTTGTCGCCCTTGAGGATGAGACAGGGAAGTCGCTTCATGTTCGAGTGAATGACCGCATCGTCCGCGATCAGGTGGATCTGTACGCGTATGACGAGCGTGGCGCTGACCTTCCGATTGAAAAGTTTAAGAATGAGCCCGTCCCTAAATTTGAGCACTTGCTTAAGGAGGCTGAACAAAGGGAGAGCGACTCTGACGAAGAGGAAGGAGAAGATTCGGACGCCACCAGTTCGGGCCGCCGCCGCCGCCGCCGCCGCCGACGAAAGTCTGGCCCGGCCGATGCCGCGGCAGTTGCTTTGAGCGATGAGCTGCAACGTGAACTTGAACAGATCGACCAAGAGGAGCTCCGTTCCGAAGCCGAAGCTGCTGCTCGTGCCGCGTGGATCGCTGTGCTCGAGGGCAAAGGCGAGGACCTTCCAAAAGTCGCATCGCTCGAAAGGCACCAGCCAGCCAAATCCAATGTTGAAACCAGCGATGGCGAGAATGAGGATGGTGCTCCGCGTGGCAAGCGTCGCCGTCGTCGCCGTCGCCGGGGCGGATCTGGTGACGGAGAGTCACCGAAGCAAAACGCAGCCCCTGTGATTGAGGCACCAGAATCTCCGGTCGCGGTTCACGTGCTGGCCAAGGAGGCTGGACTCAAGAGCACCCTCCTGCTTGATCGCATTCGTGAGGAACTTGGGTTTGACGTCAAAAGTTATATGACACGTCTTCAGCCTGATCAGGTTGTCAAGGTCAAAGAGATGCTTCTCCCCGAGCCGCCTGCTCAGCAGTCTGAAGACGCCGCGCCTCAGTCGGATTCCCAAGCCAACGAAGGTGGTCGCACCGATGGTGATTCTGGTAGCGATGAATCTTCCGCGGACCACACGGGCAAGAAGAAACGCCGCCGCCGCCGCCGTCGTGGACGTGGCCGATCCGAGGATTCGGATGCCACAAGTTCATCATCCGAGGGCGCCTCGGAGCCGGAACGTAGCGAGGACACCTCAGAAGCCAATGACCGCAAGTCGCAAAGGGGATCTGCCAAGTCCCGGCGTCAGCCAAGGGGAGAATCTGACAGGTCAGCCGATCGCCCACCGGCCAAGCCATCTGCCCCCGCACCATCGGCAGCGGTCGAAGACAAACCGAAGCCCAAGCTCTCCCGGCTTCGTCGCTCGGTCCGCCGTACCTCCGGATCGCGTTCATCAGAAAGAGAATGAAGCCGCGCAAAGTCATTGTGCTTGGTGCCACCGGCACGATTGGCCGCAGAACGCTCGAGGTTCTGCATGCGCTCCATCAGGAGGACGCAAGTTGGGAGTGCGTTGGCCTTTCCTGTGGTACTCAAGCTGACGCCATCATCGAGGCCGCCAAATCATGGCCTGACGCGAAGACCGCCACAGTTGTGGATGACAGCCGGGTTGATTATTCCGGTGAGGACGCATCACTTCAACTGATTGATAAGTGTGCTGGCCCCGACACGCTGGTTGTTTCAGCCATCGTTGGCTCCGCGGGGCTTCGCCCTACCCTTCGTGCCATTGAGTCCGGAGCGACCATCGCGTTGGCAAACAAAGAGGTCCTGGTATGTGCTGGTGCTCTTGTCCAGCAAACGTTGGATTCTTCAGGTGGCAAAATCTGGCCAGTTGATTCTGAACACGCGGCCATTGCGCAGTGCCTTCGAGGTGTGCAGGCCAACGATGTGAAATCTATTATTCTCACGGCCTCGGGTGGCCCCTTTCGAAAAACCCCGCTCGCAGAATTTCCAATGTTGACTCCAGCCCAAGCGCTCAATCACCCCGTTTGGAACATGGGGCCTCGAATCACCATCGACAGCGCTACGATGGCCAACAAAGCGCTTGAACTCATCGAAGCTCACCATTTGTTCAGATTGCAGGAAGACCAACTGGATGTTTTGGTCCACCCTGGATCTACCGTTCACGGTTTGGTGCATCTTCACGATGGAACCACCCTGATGCAGCTTGGTGCTCCGGATATGGCCTCACCTATCCGATGGGCAATGACCGGGGGGGCTCATGACGCAAGCATTGGTTCTGCCTTGGATCCTATGTCGCTCACAGAACTCAACTTTTCTGCAGTTGACCATGCTCGATTCCCCTTTGTTGAACTTGGCCGCCAGGTCATTCGTAGCGGGGGGGGATCGGGGTGTGTTCTCAACGCTGCCGATGAAATCTGCGTCCAGGCTTTTCTTCAGAATCGTATTTCGTACCAAGACATATACAACTTCGTGGCTGATGCGGTTGAACGCTTTGGCAGCGCCAATCCATCGAACTTGACTGAGATCCTCGAACTCGATGACGTTGTCCGTGATGACGTCTCCAACCGGCTACCGTGACCAACCATGCTTGATACCGTCCTAAATCTCCCAGCCGTCATCATTGGTTTCGGCGCTCTCATTTTCTTTCACGAACTTGGCCACTTCTTGGCGGCCAAATGGGCCGGCGTACGAACAGGTGCGTTTGCCGTCGGCATGGGTCCCGTGCTGCTCTCTTGGCGCAAAGGCATCGGCACCATTGTTGGTTCTTCGAACGCTCGAGTCGTTGAATTGACCGGCAGTCCGGCCGACAAATTGTCAGATGAAGAACTCGCTGCCCACGGCCTCGGAGAAACGGAATATTCGCTTCGGTTGCTTCCGCTCGGGGGCTTTGTCTCCATGCTTGGTCAGGAAGACGGTAAGCCTGAAGCCGTGAGCGATGATCCGAGAAGCTACAACTTGGCGCCAGTGCCAAAACGGATGGTCATCATTTCTGCTGGGGTGGTCATGAACCTCATCCTCGCCATCGCATTGTTTGTGGTTGCCTTTGGCATCGGTGTCAAGTTTGAGGCCCCGGTCATTGGTTCAACTCAACTTGGTGGGCCAGCGGAGAGATCCGGCCTCCTTCCTGGTGACACCATTACTCAAGTCGATGGGCAAGCTGTGGAGACGTTTAAGGACGTTGACGTTTCAGCCGCAATGGCCAAACCAGGAACCCCGCTTCAACTGACCTGGCTTCGCGATGGCGACACGATGCAGTCCGATGTTGTCCCTGAGGTGGGTGCACGCGGCCTGCTTTCACTGGGGATTGCTCCTGCTGCAAGTTCCACCCTGAGAACCGATATCGGTGAAGCGATTCCACGTGAGCTTTGGACGCAAGCTGGTCTTGATTCAGTTCCGCCCGGTTCATTGTTGACCCATGTAGACGGGCAAGCAGTCTCTTCATTCTCCGAAGCCGCGACTGTTTCATTGCCCAGTGTCTCTCCCCGCCTACGCTTTTCGACTCCAGATGGTGGAGTGGTTGAGATCCCCACATCGACGACGTGTGTATTGCCTCTTCTCTCAGACGATGGTTCAGAGCGAGGATGGGCCAGCCTGGTACCCGTTCCCCAGATTGATTCGGTCGACTCCGGCGCACCGGCTTCAGAACTTCTGCAGGTCGGAGATCGATTCGCAGCACTTGCTGGGATGGCGTGGCCAAGTATTTCTGAAATTCAAAGCCTGATTGCTGATTCAACCCTTCCTATGGCCACCATTGCCAGAGGAGAGGAACGCATTGAAATGCAGTTGCCACTCCGTTCCGACGGGAAACTTGGCATTGGACTTCGTCCTGCCTCGGCCCCGTTGCAATTGACTGGCGCACGCATCGAGAAGGAAGCTGGCCTCACCAGAGGCGTTGAAGTTGAAGGCGTTGTCGATTTTGTGGAACTGGTAGACCTGCTCGCGTCTTCTGATGCTCCCAAAATTACCACCCTCGAAGGGGCATTCCCCGTATCACTGCAGAACGAAGATCTTGATTCAGCAAGTTCTGTTCGACGGTCCCTTTCTCTGTCGCCTTCATTTTTTCAACCTGAGACTGTGGTCCTCCAGGGGTCAATTCCCTTCGGTGCAGCATCAATGGGTACGCGTGAAACCGCGAAATGGATCACCCTTACCTACCTGACCATTGATCGACTCGTACGAGGTTCGGTTGAAGTGAAGCAACTGCACGGCCCAGTTGGCATCTTGGAGGTCGGAACAAAAACAGCCGCCCAAGGCATGACCTATCTCCTTTTCTTTTTGGGTCTTCTCTCCGTCAACCTTGCGGTATTGAATTTTCTTCCGCTTCCAGTGGTCGATGGTGGGCACATGTTGTTCCTTGCCTGGGAGGGCTGCACGGGGCGACCTCCTTCGGTCATGTTCCAGAAATGGGCGACCATGATCGGGCTTGGCCTGCTTGGCTCTCTTTTCATGGTCACGTTCTTTAACGATCTCAGTCGACTCTTCGGATGAAGCCTTCGGTTTTAGTCACTGGTGCATCTGGCGGCATTGGTCGTGCCCTCGTGCATGAGCTCACGCATGATTTTCACATCTTCGCGACTGGACGCAACAAAGACGCCTTAGATTTGCTGCCTGAGTCGACGAATACCCTCGCTGGAGATCTGGCCGACAGTCAATTCCGTCATCAACTTTCAGACTGGGCTTTTGGCGTGACATCAGTGGTTCACAATGCTGGTGTGGCTCCAAACATGCATGTTGATTCAACAGATTCTGACTTCGACCGCCATGTCTTTGAAGTGAACGCCATCGCCCCGTTGGATATCACTCGTCGTCTGCAATCTTCTCTTTGTCAGGGATCGCCGGGGCGGGTTGTCTCAATATCAAGTTTTGCGACCCATGACCCGTTTCCTGGATTTCGCGCATATGCGGCATCCAAATCTGCATTGGAGTCACTCGCTCGATCTCTTCCGGGAGAAACCGACGGGCAAATTGTGGGATTTAACCTAGCGCTCGCTGCGGTTGAAACTCCAGCCTTGCGTGCCTTTGCGGACGAATCAATGGTGCCGCTTCACGCCGCTCTTTCACCAGAGGTGGTTGCCAAATCCGTGCGACAATGCCTGTCTGGACAACTGGACAGTCGTGCGGGAGAACGATTTCTGCTCAGCGTAGAGAGCAACCTGTTGGCCTAAGGCCTACTTCACACCACCAAGCCGCCGAGGTCGCCCCTGGAACTCCGAAAGGGCGGCGTGCAGTGCGCTTTCATCAAAGTCTGGCCAAAGGCAATCTTGCACCACGAGCTCGGCATAGCTCGATTGCCACAAGAGAAAGTTTGAGAGTCTCGCCTCCCCGCCAGTCCGAATGATCAGGTCTGGATCAGGCTGGCCAGCAGTTAAGAGGCGATCGCTGATGGATGATTCAGTGATCGAGTCCAATTCCAGACGGCCCATGACGGCGTCGAGAGCCAAACGTCTGGCCGCCTCGGTCAGCTCTTGCCTTGAGCCGTAGTTGATTGCGATCTGGAGGGTCATACCACTTCCACTGGAGGTGTCGGCCTCCAGAGCGTCAGATCGATCAAGCAAAGTTGACGGAAGACCTTCTCGGCGGCCGAGACGTTGGAACCTGATGCCTTCTTTGATCAGGCGATCTCGTTCTCCGCACATGTAGTCTTCAAAGAGTGTCATCAGTGCGGCGACTTCTGTCGCGGGTCGACTCCAGTTTTCCGTAGAAAACGAATACAGAGTCAACAGTTTGATGCCGGTTCGAGCTGCCGCTTCAACCGTCGCCTGAACTGCCATTGCCCCGGCACGGTGCCCCTCAATTCTCGACTTGCCACGAGATTCAGCCCACCTTCCGTTGCCGTCCATGATGATGGCGACGTGAAGAGGGGTTGGGCAAGCTTCATTGAGCGATTCAGTCACATCTATCCCATTCAGGCTTGGGTGCAGCAGGCTTCATTCATGCAGGCTGAGCTCGGAGTGAGCCGGATGGTCTGCTTCCGGTCAGGACCGATAGAAACAAATTCGACGGGCAAATCCAAATGATTCTGCAAGATCTCTAAGTACGACCGGCAGGCGTTGGGAAGTTCAGACAATTTTTCACAACCATCTATCTCTTCAACCCAGCCAGGATGCGTCTCATAGACGGGTACGCAGTGCTCAAGATCACGGGCGTCAACCGGGAATCGCCGAATGGTTTCGCCGGATGGTGTTTGGTACGCGGTACAAATTTGAAGCTCATCAAACCCTGAGAGCACGTCGAGCAGGGTGATGGCCAACGCGTCTACCCCACACACCATTGCGGCGTACCGAACCGCAACCAGGTCAATCCACCCGCAACGGCGTGGACGTCCGGTCGTCGTTCCGTATTCCCGTCCTCGTTCTCGGATCCGATCACCGATTGCGTCAGAAAGTTCAGTTGGGAATGGTCCGCCCCCAACACGGGTGGAATAAGCCTTCATGACCCCAACCACTTTCCCCAGTGATTTGGCAGGCAAACCTGTACCTGGTGAAATCCCGAGGGCTGATGAATTGGAGCTGGTCACGAATGGATAGGTGCCGTGGTCGACATCAAGCAGGCAGGCATTGGCCCCCTCAAAGAGGATCGATCGGCCTTCCCGAACCCGATCGTGCAACAACCAGGTTGTGTCAGTGATGAAGGGTTTCAGTCGTTCGCCAAGCGCAATCAATCGATTTGCAATGTCGTCGGCTCCTACGGTCTCGTTGTTTCCAGCGATCCGGAGTTCTTCCTGGCGGAGCGGAGTAATCTTGTTCAGGTGTGCTTTGAGGTATGCCGTATCAAGAAGGTCCCCAAGACGTACGGCCATTGAGCGACCGATTTTGTCGGCATAGGCCGGGCCAATGCCACGTTTGGTCGTCCCAATGGCATCACCGAGATTCGACAGTCGTGCCTCAGCCGCGCCATCAAGAAGTGCATGCCACGGAAGGACCACGTGTGCTCGAGACGAAAGATGGAGTCGGCCATTAAGTTTGAGCCCACGGGACTCGACCATGTCGATTTCTGCAACCAATATTTCAGGATCGATAACTGTTCCGTTTGCGATGACCAATTCGCAGTTTGGGTTCAGCACGGCACTTGGCATGAGGTGCATCGCCAAGCGTTCTCCCTCAACCACAATGGTGTGCCCGGCATTTGCACCGCCGTTAAACCGCACAACAACGTCGTGCTCGGCGGCCAGGACGTCGACGAACTTGCCTTTTCCTTCGTCTCCCCATTGCAGGCCAACAATGGAGGTATTTCGTAGGCCAGAATCCTGTGACATCCGATTCTCCTGCGAGGACGATACGATCAATTCAAACGATGAACCTTACCAAAAACGGCCAACTGCTCGGGGATGATCCCCGGTTGTCCCCGCCACAGTCCACCGTGTCGGGGCTGTATGCACATGTGCCGTTTTGCGCTCACAAATGCCACTACTGTGACTTTTACAGCCTTGTTGACCAACATGATCGAATCGACGCCTTCGCCAGAAGGCTGTTGTCCGAGACGGAAGGGCTGCCTCTGAATGGGAGGTTCGAGACCATCTTTTTCGGTGGGGGCACCCCAACTCTGCTGCCCGTCAGCTTTTGGGACGACTGGCGGCGCGTGCTGACCGAGCGAAACGAACTCTCTGAGGACTACGAGTGGACCGTTGAAGCGAATCCTGAAACAATCACCGCTGAATTGGCAAACGCTTTGGTTTCCGCCGGCGTGAACCGGGTGAGTCTCGGCGTGCAATCCTTTGCCCCCGAGTCGCTCTCCACGCTCGAGAGACGGCATCAACCCGAATCTGTCCCCCAGGCGGTCGAATATTTGCGCACCGCGGGAGTGCCGCGGGTCAGTCTGGACCTCATCTTTGGCGTGCCGGGCCAGACGCTCAGGATGGTTCAAGGGGACGTCGAGGAAGCCCTGGGCTTGGCCCCAGATCACCTGTCGTGTTATGGCCTTATTTTTGAACCCAATACAGCGCTGACCAAGCGTCGTGATCTTGGCCAGATTCAGCCCTGCGATCAGGACTTCGAAGCGGAAGCCTATGAGTGCGTTGTCTCACTCCTTGCGGCTGCCGGCCTCCAGCGCTACGAAGTGTCCAATTTTGCGCGACCGGGGGAGATGTGTCGTCACAACTTGAAGTATTGGCGGAATGAATCTTGGTGGGCACTGGGCCCGAGCTCTTCAGGTCAATTTCCTGATGTTCGCTGGAAGAATCAGCCTCGACTTGATGCCTACCTCAGCGGAAGTGGGTGGTGCCCCCTGGAAAGCACTGAAGTCAGATCGCCAGACTTGTACCAGTCTGAGCGGTTCCTCCTTGGTTTGCGTCTCTCGGAGGGGATCGGTTGGTCAGAGCTGAACTCGCTTTCTGCGGGGCATGGGACTGAACGTCGCAATGCCATTGACCGTAATTTGCAACAAGGACTTCTCATTCGCTGTGAAGACCGGCTGATGTTGACCGATCGCGGCTATCTGCTCGCAGATCAGGTGATCGGAGACCTCCTTTGACAGATTGGCTTTTGAGTGTGGTGCCCTCGGTTGAATCGGTTGGACATGCCGCGTGGCTTCTGGTGACCTTCGTGCTGTTGTTTGCATCGGTGCCACTGGCGGCCCTTGGCTTGCCGGGGTCGTGGGTCCTGCTTTTCTGGGGCGCTGGTTCCTATGCCTTTGGCATTGAAGCCTTCAACATA